>NZ_SMLM01000004.1:300000-386532 GCF_004682015.1 Ramlibacter henchirensis
GGTAGAACTGGTAGGCCTGGATCTCGCCGGTGGGCGCGATCAGCATGTCGCAAACCATGCAGAGGCGATCGACCTCCGGGTTCAGCGAGCACAGCCCGTTCGATAGTTTCTCCGGGAGCATCGGGATCACCCGGCGCGGGAAGTAGACGCTGGTGGCGCGGTCGTACGCATCGACATCGATCGCGCTGCCGGTCTCCACGTAATGGCTGACGTCCGCGATGGCGACCAGGAGGCGCCAGCCCTTGCCGCGGCCGACCTTGGCCGGCTCGCAGTACACGGCGTCGTCGAAGTCGCGCGCGTCCTCGCCGTCGATGGTGACCAGCGGAACGTCGGTCAGGTCGACGCGGTGCTTGCGGTCCTTCGGTTGAACCTTGTCCGGCAGCACCCGCGCCTGCGCGATGCAGGGCTCGGAGAACTCGTGCGGCACGCCGTACTTGCGCACCGCGATCTCGATCTCCATGCCGGGGTCGTCGATCTCGCCCAGCACCTCCTTGACCCGGCCGACCGGCTGGCCGTAGAGGCTCGGCGGTTCGGTGAGTTCGACGACCACCACCTGCCCCGGCTTCGCGGTGCCGGTGGCGCCTTTCGGGATGAGGACGTCCTGCCCATAACGCTTGTCCTCGGGCGCGACCAGCCAGACGCCGCTCTCGTGCAGCAGGCGGCCGATGATCGGCTGGGCCGGTCGCTCGACGATCTCGACCACGCGCCCTTCGGGGCGGCCCTTGCGGTCATGGCGCACGATGCGCGCGCGCACGCGGTCCTTGTGCAGCACCGCGCGCATCTCGTTGGGGGGCAGGTAGATGTCGGTCTCGCCGTCGTCTCGCACGACATAGCCGTGGCCGTCGCGATGTCCCTGGATCGCTCCCTCGACTTCATCGAGGAGGCCGCCCGTGTGTTGGGGTCCGATGTTTTTGATATAGAATCCTTGTCTTCCTGAAATGCCCAGGTGGCGGAATTGGTAGACGCACTAGTTTCAGGTACTAGCGAGTAACATCGTGGGGGTTCGAGTCCCTTCCTGGGCACCAAGTCAAATCATAAAGCCGGCACAAGCCGGCTTTATTCGTTTGGGGGTCGTGCTTCAGATCGGCAGCCCGACCAGGTCGTGGCCTTCGGTGGCCACGATGCGCGCCCGGGTGAATTCGCCCACCTTCAGCTGCTTGCTCAGCTTCTGCGGCGGAAGAAGCCGGACGGTGCCGTCGATCTCCGGCGCGTCCGCGTAGCTGCGGCCCAGGCCGCCCTTGCGCCCGAGGCCCGGCGCCGAATCCACCAGCACCTGCATCGTCGCGCCCACGCGCCGCTGCAGGCGTTTCGCCGACACTGCCTCGGCCACCGCCATGAAGCGCGCGCGGCGCTCCTCGCGCACTTGCGCCGGCAGCATGCCGGGCAACTCGTTGGCGGCCGCGCCCTCGACGGGGCTGTAGGCGAAGCAGCCGGCGCGATCGATCTGCGCCTCGCGCACGAAGTCCAGCAGGTGCTCGAACTCCTCTTCGGTCTCGCCCGGGAAGCCCGCGATGAAGGTGCTGCGAACCACCAGCTCGGGACAGGCCTCGCGCCATTTCTGCAGCCGCTCCAGGTTGCGCTCGCCGCTGGCCGGCCGCTTCATCCGGCGCAGCACGTCGGGATGGCTGTGCTGGAACGGCACGTCCAGGTAAGGCAGCACAGCGCCCGTGGCCATGAGCGGGATCACCTCGTCGACCGACGGATACGGATAGACGTAGTGCAGCCGCACCCACGCGCCGTGCGGCTGCGCCAGTTCGCCCAGCGCCTGCACGAGTTCCAGCATGCGTGTCTTCACCGGGCGCCCGTCGAAGAAGCCGGTGCGGTACTTGACGTCGACGCCGTACGCCGACGTGTCCTGGCTGACCACCAGCAGTTCCTTCACGCCGCTTTCGAACAGCGCCCGCGCTTCCTTGAGCACGTCGCCCACCGGTCGGCTCACCAGGTCGCCGCGCATCGAGGGGATGATGCAGAAGGTGCAGCGGTGGTTGCAGCCCTCGCTGATCTTCAGGTAGGCGTAGTGCCCGGGGGTGAGCTTGATGCCCGCGGCCGGCACCAGGTCCACGAACGGGTCGTGCGGCTTGGGCAGGTGCGTGTGCACCGCGTCCATCACTTCCTGCGTGGCATGCGGTCCGGTGACCGCGAGCACGGACGGATGGACCTCGCGCACCATGTTGCCGCCGCCCTCGCCCGAACGCGCGCCCAGGCAGCCGGTAACGATCACCTTCCCGTTTTCGGCCAGCGCCTCGCCGATGGTGTCCAGGCTTTCCTTGACGGCGTCATCGATGAAGCCGCAGGTGTTGACGATCACCAGGTCGGCGCCCTCGAAGGTCTTGGACGTTCGGTAGCCCTCGGCGGAAAGCTGGGTCAGGATCAGCTCCGAGTCGGTCAGCGCCTTGGGGCAGCCGAGGCTCACGAAGCCCACCTTCGGGGGTGCCTGCGCAACGGTCGAATCACTCATGGTCGGTATTGTCCCAAAGGGACGATTCGCCGGCTGCGGCCGGCCCAGATGAAAAGGGCCGGGACACCCGGCCGTGGATGCGGCTGGAGCGGATTACCGCTTGCCGATGAAGGCGCCGAGCATCTGCTCGGTCTGCTTCTGCATCTGTTCCTGCATCTTGTCGAACATGGTCTTGGACTGCTCGACGTAGCTGCCCATCATCCCCTGCATCAGCGGGTTCTGCATGTTCATGAACTGCGCCCACATCTCGGGCGTGAGGTTCTTCGACTGCTCGGCCAGCTTGGCCTGGATGTCGGTGAACGCCTGCACGTTCTTCTCGAGGTAGGTGCCCATGAAGCCCTGCGCCGCATGCCCGTAGAAACGGATGATGTTGGCCAGGGCCGCCTCGCTGAACATCGGCGCGCCGCCCGCCTCCTCCTCCAGGATGATCTGCAGCAGGATGCTTCGCGTCAGGTCCTCGTTGGTCTTGGCATCGCGCACGGTGAACGGCTCGTTGCCCATCACCAGCTGCTTGACTTCCGCCAGCGTGATGTACGTGGACGTGTCCGTGTCGTACAGCCGCCGATTCGGATACTTCTTGATCACGCGCTGCACGGGCTGCGCGGGTTCCGCGGCGCGGGCGGCGGCTTTCTTGCTTTGCACGAGGGGAACTCCTGGGGGTTCTTCGCGACCGCGCGCCGTGGCGGGCGCATGCGGCGGTGCAAAAGATTCTAGAAACGCCGCCTGCGCGCGCCCCGCAGGTTTACCCTACGGCAGCGCACCGCCACCAGGCGGGAAGTTCTCTAGGGAAGTGGTAGGCGCGATTGGACTCGAACCAACGACCCCCACCATGTCAAGGTGGTGCTCTAACCAGCTGAGCTACGCGCCTGAATGTCGTTCGAGAGGCGGGATTGTAGCAGAGGAGCTCGCGCCGGCTTTCAGCGCCGACGCGCCGTGCGCACTCCGCCGACCTCGCGCACGAGCCCCAGCACACGGGCCAGCCGCGCCGAATCGGTGATCTCCACGGTGAACGTCATCCACGCCGTGCCGCGCACCGACTGGGTCTGCACGCCGATCACGTTCATCTTCTCCTTGGCGAACACCTCGGAGATGTCGCGCAGCAGGCCCTGCCGGTCCGCGGCCTCCACCGCCACATCCACCGGGTAGACCGCGCCCGCGTCGGCCTTGGAGCGGCCCCACTCCACTTCGATCACGCGTTCGGCGTTGCGCGCGGCCATCTCGCGGAAGTTGCTGCAGTCCGTGCGGTGGATGCTCACGCCCTTGCCGCGCGTCACGAAGCCGGCGATGTCGTCCGGCGGCGCGGGTTTGCAGCAGCGCGCCAGCTGCGTCATCAGCGAGTCGACGCCCACCACGAGCACGCCGCCCTTGGGCGAGCGGTCCGCGGGCCGCGCCTTCTTCAGCAGCAGGTACTCGTCCTGCGGCAGCGGCGCCTCGGGCGGATGCAGCAGCGTCTCGATGTTGCGCAGCGAGTACTCGTCCTTGCCGACCACGAAGAACAGGTCGTCCGGCGACTTGAAGCCCAGTTGCGCGGCCAGGTCGTTGTGGTTCAGCGAAGTGCGGCCTTCGCGCTGCAGCAGCTTTTCCACGAGCTCCCGCCCGCGCGCGATGGTCTCGTGCCGGACCTGCTCGTTGAACCACGCGCGCACCTTGGCCTTGGCGCGATGGCTCGCCAGGAAGCCGAGATCGGCGTTGAGCCAGTCGCGCGAGGGTCCGCCTTCCTTGGTCGCGACGATCTCGACGGTCTGGCCGTTCTGCAGCGGCGTGTTCAGCGGCACCATCGCCCCGTCCACGCGTGCGCCGCGGCAGCGGTGGCCCAGGTTCGTGTGCACGGTGTACGCGAAGTCCACCGGCGTGGCGCCCTGCGGCAGTTCCACGATGGCCGCATTCGGCGTGAGCACGTAGATGCGGTCTTCGAACAGGCCTTCGCTGGCGCCCGCCAGGTCCCGCTCCCACGCCAGCAGTTGCCGCAGCACGGCGATCTTGGCGTCGTACTCGCCCGCGGCCGACACGCCCGAATAGCCCTTGCTCCCCGCCTCCTTGTAGGCCCAGTGCGCCGCGACTCCGTGCTCGGCGTGGTCGTGCATCGCGTGGGTGCGGATCTGGATCTCGATCGGCCGACCGGCCTCGTCGCGCACCACCGTGTGCAGCGACTGGTAGCCGTTCGGCTTGGGTCTGGCGATGTAGTCGTCGAACTCCGACGGGATCGCCTCGTACTTCTGGTGCACCCACGACAGTGCCGCGTAGCAGTCGCGCACGTCGGGCACGATGACCCGCAGCGCGCGCACGTCGAACACCTCGGCGAAGTCCAGCGCCTTGCCGCGCATCTTCTTGACGATGCTGTAGATGTGCTTGGGCCGGCCCTGCACCTGGGCCGAAACGCCCTGCGACTTCAGTTCGGCCTGAAGGCGCAGGCGCAACTGCTCGACGTAGGCCTCGCGCTCGGCGCGCTTCTCGTCCAGCAGCCGGGCCACCTGCTTGTAGGTGTCGGGCTCCAGGAAGCGGAAGGCCAGGTCCTCCATCTCCCACTTGACCTGCCAGATGCCCAGCCGGTTGGAGAGCGGCGCGAAGATGTGGAGCGCTTCGCGCGCGACGCTCGGCGGCGCCGGCACCTTGCGCGCGGCGTGCCAGCGCAGCGTCTGCAGTCGGGAAGCGAGGCGCAGCATCACGACGCGCAGGTCGCGCGAGAACGCCAGCAGCATCTTGCGCACGTTCTCGGTCTGGACCTTGGGGTCGTCGACCGGCTTCAGCGAGTCTTCGGCCGAGCGGGCCTGGCGCTGCACCCGCACCAGCGCGGTGGTCTCGATCGCCAGGGCCGCGTAGCTCTCGCCGAACGCCTTGGCGATCACCTCCTGCGGCTTGTTCAGGTGCGGGCAGGCGTAGACCAGGTAGCTCGCCGCCTGCATGGCCTGCGAGCCGCCCATGGATTTCAGGATCGCCGCGACCGCATCGGCGTGCTCCAGCGTGTTCTCGCCGGTGTCCAGCGTTTCGGACGCGATGAAGGGCTCGGCGAAAGCGCGGGCGCGGGCCAGCGCATCCCTCTGCTGCGGCAGGGACTGCTCGGCCGCGGCGATCAGCTCGGGGACCGGGCCGCCCTGCACGGGTTCGGCCATCTGCCGCTTCATGGCCGCAGCAGGAAGGAGACGGCGGCGTCGACCTGCCCGGGTGCGACGAAGGTGGGCGCATGGCCCACGCCTTCGAACTCGAGGAGCTCGGCGCGGGGGCCGCGTCGCGTCATCTCGATCGCGGTGTCGCGCGAGAGCAGGTCCGACTGCGCGCCGCGGACGACGAGCGTGCGCGCCGTGATCGCGTCGTAGAGGGTCCACAGCGCCGCTTCGCTTTCGGCGGCCTGGGCCTCCGTCATCGCCTTCACCGGCACGGCGATGGCCGGGTCGTAGTGCAGCGTGACGCCGCCTTCGGGCAGCGGCTTGACCATGGCTTCGGACAGCGACAGCCATTGCTGCGGCGTGTGCGGCCCGAAGCTGGTGGAGATCTTCCACATCGCGTCGGCCGCCTCGCGCAGGTCGCTGAAGCGGCCGGTGCGGCCCAGGTAGCCGCTGATGCGCTGGATGGCGGACCACTGCACCGCCGGACCGACGTCGTTGAGCACCAGCCGCTTGATCGGGACCGGCAGCGGCAGCTTCGGCGAGCCGGCGAGGCCCATGCCGATCAGGCCGCCCATGCTGGTGCCGAACCAGGAGAGATCCGTGATCGGCGCCTGGGAATGGAGTTGCGCGAGCATCGCCAGCATGTCGCCCGCGTAGGTCGGCAGCTGGTAGCCCTGCGGGTTCTTCAGCCAGTCGCTGCGGCCGCGGCCCACCACGTCGGGGCACACGACCCGGATCGGCTCCGCGCTGCGATCCACCAGCGACGCGGCCAGCACGTCGAAGTCGCGCCCCTGCCGCGACAGGCCGTGCACGCAGACGACCACGCGGCCGGCGTCCTCGGCGCCCCAGCTCCAGTACGCCATGCGGTGCGCGCCGTCGGCGTCGGCGCACGGTACGTAGTTCAGCTTAGGGGAGGCCATGGGGCAAATGTCCGATACTTCGCGCGGCCCCGCACGGAGCCCGGCGCATGCGCCAGCATCGTACCAACCGATCACGAAAGACATTCCCATGCTCAAAGGCAAAACCGCCCTCGTCACGGGCTCGACCAGCGGCATCGGCCTCGGCATCGCCAAGGCGCTCGCGCGGCAGGGCGCCGACATCGTGCTCAACGGCTTCGGCGACGTCGAAGGCCCCAAGGCCGAGGTGTCGAAGCTGGGCGTGAAGGTGGCCTACCACGGCGCCGACATGAGCAAGCCGGCCGAGATCGACGAGATGATGAAGTTCGCGTCCGGGCGTTTCGGCCGCGTAGACATCCTGGTCAACAACGCCGGCATCCAGCACGTCGCCAGGGTGGAAGACTTCCCGCCGGAGCGCTGGGATGCGGTGATCGCGATCAACCTCTCGAGCGCGTTCCACGCCACGCGCCTCGCGCTGCCCGCGATGAAGGCGGCCAACTGGGGCCGCATCATCAACATCGCCTCGGTGCACGGGCTGGTGGCGTCGGCCGAGAAGGTGGCCTACGTCGCGGCCAAGCACGGCATCGTCGGCATGACGAAGGTGGTCGCGCTGGAAACCGCGACCACCGGCGTGACCTGCAACGCCATCTGCCCCGGCTGGGTGCTCACGCCACTGGTGCAGAAGCAAGTGGATGCCAAGGCCGCCGCCAACGGCTGGAGCAACGAGGAAGCCACCAAGCGCCTGCTGGGCGAGAAGGAACCCTCGATGCAGTTCACCACGCCGGAAGAGCTGGGCGAGCTCGCCGTGTTCTTCTGCTCGCCCGCCGCGAACAACGTGCGCGGGGTGGCGTGGAACATGGACGGGGGTTGGGCAGCGCAGTAGGCCCGGAGCCGCTGACGTAGTTCGCGCTACTCCGCGAGCTTGAGCTCGTGGTCGTGCGTGCATTCGAAGCGCCCGTCGGCCAGGTCGAAGTCCCAGCGCTGCGCCTTGCACTCGCGCGGCTGCCCCGCCAGCGGCGCCGACCACCTCAGCACATTGACTGAATTCGGCGTGTTGAACCGCACGCGGTGCGACACCGCCGTGCCCGCCTGCAGGCAGAACATGGGGCGCTCGGTGCCCTTCACGCGCGCACACAGGTCGGTCATGTACGGCAGGTGGATGTGCCCGCCCAGCACGAGGTCCGCGCCCGCCTTCGACCAGGCCTGCACCGCGCGATGGCCGCCGTGCAGCCGGTCCTTCTCGTCCTCTTCCCGCATCACGCAGGCCGGCTGGTGGGTGACGACCACGCGCAGCTGCTCGCGGCGCGCTTTCTGCAGCCGCTGCGACACGCGTTCGATCTGTGAACGCGACACCTCGCCGTCCTTGTGCCGGTTGGGACGGGTGGTGTTGACGCACAGGACGAGCAGATCGTCCAGGTCCAGCTCCGGCTCCAGCTCGCGGCCGAACGCCGCGCGGTAACCGCCGTACGGATCGAACAGCCTCGCCCAGAGGTTGTAGAGCGGGATGTCGTGGTTGCCCGGCAGCGTGAGCAGGTGCGGCACGCCAAGCGAATCGCAGAACGCGCGCGCTGCCGCGAATTGGGCGCTGCGCGCGCGCTGGGTGATGTCGCCGCTGAGCACCACCACGTCCGGGTGCAGCTCGTGCGTCAGTTGCCGAAGGGCGTCCACGACCGGCTGCTGCTCCGTGCCGAAATGCGGGTCGGAGATGTGCAGCAGCAGGCTCATTCCACGGGCGCCCGGTCTTCGGGGCGCGGCACCATCAGCATGAGCGGCCGCTCGGCCACCTGGAAGCGCAGTGGCGGCGTCATGACGCCGACCTCGCCGTCCGCCGCCACCTTCATGCGCCGCATGCGCAGCGCGCGGACGGTGAGGGTTCGGAAGGCGAAGCTGTGGAGCTGCTCCGCATCGCCCAATCGCCCGAAAGCGCCGCGAAGCATCAGCCACACCGTGGTCCAGGTGCCGATCGGCTTGGCGATCAGCGCGGCCAGGCAGCCCTCGCCTACACGCGAGGAGACCTGCGCCTCCATGCCGATTCGCTCCAGCTGCAGGCGGTTGTTGCCCACGAACAAGGTGGGCGTCGTCAGCAGCGTGCGCTGCCCGTCCAGGTCGATCTCCAGCGCCAGCTGCCGGCGCCACACGAAGATGGTCTTCAGCCCGGCGAGCAAGGCGACCCAGCGATGCCTTCCGAATTGCTTCTTGAACGTTTCGCGGTCCTGCAGCAGCTGCGGGTACATGCCCAGGCTGGCGTTCACCAGGAAGACGCGGTGGTTGATCTGGCCCACCTGCACCGGCTCGGGCTGAGCGTTCAGCAAGGCGCGAGCGGCGGTCTCCAGGTCCTGCGCGATCCCGTACTCGCGGCCGAACAGGTTGAAAGTGCCCTGCGGCAGCACGCCCAGGGGACAGCCGCGGTTCCATGCGGCCTGCGCCACGGTGTTGAGGGTGCCGTCGCCGCCGACGGCCACCACGATGCCCTTGTTGATCTCGGCCAGCGAACACGCCACCTCGCTGGCCTGGGCGAGGTCCCAGGGGCCGTCGAGGGCGACGAAGCGGAAGCGCCGGCCGGCCTCGTTGAAGACGCGTTCGAGCACCGCGCGGCGCTCCTGTGCGTCCGTGTCGCCCGACCCGGGGTTGATCAGCACGAACAGCTCGGGCCCGGTGCTGGCTGCATCGGGGGGAGCTGCTGCATCGGTGACCTCGGCCAACATGGACGCCGAGTGTCGGGCGCGCGGCCCGCGCCGACCTGTCGGACGCCGGCTAGCGAAGCTGTACGGAACCCGATACGTTGACCACCACGGCCGCCTTTCCGGCCTCGACCGGAACGGGCGCGTCGGCCGAGGCCGCCTTGGCTTCCATGGCCATCATGCGCGGCCGCGGCGGGATGCCGGGCTCCTGCGCATGCACCGACACCTCGCGCAGGCTGTAGCTGGTGAAGCCGAAGCTCTTCGCAAGCTCGCCCGCCCGGCTGCGGAACCGCGCGACGGCCTCGCCCTGCGCCTCGCGCTCGGCCTGCTCGCGCTTCTCGCGGCTCAGGCGGAACGAGGCGCCCGCGACCGTCATGTTCTGAAGCCGGCCCGCCGTCTGGCTGATGCGCCCGAAGTCCGTGCCTTCGAGCAGCAGCTCCGCGGTGCCCACCCAGCCGGTGATGCGCCCTTCCCGGCCGTAGCGGGGGCTGATGCTGAAGTTGCCGGTGCGCACGTCCATGGCGCCGGGCTGCGCGGCCTTGCGCGCATCGGTCAAAGCCTGGTCGAGGACGCCCTTGAGCTGCTGCTGGATCTGGCCGGGGTCCGTGCCCTCGCGCGTGACGGTTAATACGAAAGAAAGCAAGTCCTGCGGCACTTCCACCGTGGCGGCGGCCGTCAGCTGGACAACGTTCTCCGGCACCGGAAACGGCACCGGCACGGTCTGGGCCGCAGATGCTGCAGAGGCGCCCAGCAGGGCTGCGGCAAGGAGGAATCGGAACTGTCTCAGGGGGAATCGGGGGGAGTTCATCTCAGCTTCAACGTTGCAGGGGCGGTGAAGTTCACGGCTGGAAAGTGAATCGGTCCCACGCGCCGCAACTTTTGTAACAGTGTGTCAGGAGCCCGCCGGATCGCCGGAATTCGCTGGGCAAGGCCCTCAGAATCGGCGCTGTTACAAATACGTTTTGGAGCATCATGACACAAGCTGCCGCCCGGACCGACAAGATCCTGGTCGTCGACGACGACGCCCGGATCCGTGACCTGCTCAGGCGCTACCTCACCCAGGAAGGCTTCGAAGTCATCCTGGCCGAGGACGGCAAGGCGCTCAACCGGTTGATGTTGCGCGAAACGGCCGACCTCATCGTGCTCGACCTGATGATGCCCGGCGAGGACGGCCTGTCCATCTGCCGTCGCCTGCGCGCCGCCAACGACCGCACCCCGATCATCATGCTGACCGCCAAGGGCGAGGACGTCGACCGGATCGTGGGCCTGGAAGTCGGCGCCGACGACTACCTCGGCAAGCCGTTCAACCCGCGCGAACTGCTGGCCCGCGTGCACGCGGTGCTGCGCCGCCGGCCCGCCCAGGAAGCGCCCGGGGCGCCGTCCAGCGAGAATGAGGTCGTCACCTTCGGGCCGTTCGCCTTCGACCTGGGCGCCCGCACCCTGCGCAAGAACGGCGATGAGCTGCCGCTGACCACCGGCGAATTCGCCATGCTCAAGGCGCTGGTGCGCCATCCGCGCCAGCCGCTGTCGCGCGAAAAGCTCGCCCAACTGGCCCGCGGCCGTGAATTCGAACCGTTCGACCGCAGCCTCGACGTGCAAGTGTCGCGGCTGCGCAAACTTGTCGAGCTGGACCCATCAGCCCCACGCTATATTCAGACCGTTTGGGGGGTGGGCTACGTCTTCGTGCCGGACGGCGCGGGCTGATCCACCTGCCGCGCAGCCCCGGCCCAGACCGGGGCATTGCATTCCTGAAGGGGACAGGTGATTCGAGGCGTTGCGACCAGCATGGAGGTGACGGGCCCGGCGCCGCTGGAAACGGCGCCCGCGCCGCTGGAGATGCGTCCGCGAGTCGGCCTCTCGCTCTTCTGGCGCACCTTCTTCCTGCTGTCCCTGCTGCTGATCGGCTCCATCGTCGCCTGGCTGCAGACCTTCCGCGCGCTCGAGTTCGAGCCGCGCGCCGTGCAGACGGCCCAGCAGATCGCCTCGCTGGTGAACCTCAGCCGCGCGGCGCTGCGTTACTCCGATGAGATCGCGCGCGTCTCCCTGATCAAGACTCTGGCCGAGCAGGAAGGCGTGCGCATCATGCCGAGCAAACCGACGGATGTTTACGTCGTGTTCGACTCGGCCTCACTCGATGAGCGTGTAGCGGAAGAGCTCGTTACCCGGCTGGGCCCGGGCACCGTGCTTGCCTCTGCCGTCAACACGGAAAAAGGCTTCTGGGTCGGCTTCAAGATCGATGCCGATTCATACTGGCTGTTGATGGACCGCAATCGATTCACCCGCGTCGGCGGCCGCACTTGGCTGATCTGGCTGATCACGGCGGCCGGCCTCTCGCTGGCGGGGGCCGCGCTGATCGCGCGCCTGATCAACCGGCCTTTGAAGCAGCTGTCGTTCGCGGCCAGCCGGGTGCGCGACGGCGACTTCGACGCGAGCCGCCTGGACGAGAAGGCCGTGACCAGCGAGATCCGCGAGGTCAACATCGGCTTCAACCGCATGGCGCAGCAGTTGGCCAAGATCGAGCAGGACCGGGCCGTCATGCTGGCGGGCATCTCGCACGACCTGCGCACGCCGCTGGCCCGGCTGCGGCTGGAAACCGAGATGAGCGTGAGCGATCCCGAGGCCCGCGAACACATGGCCTCGGACATCGACCAGCTCGACGCCATCATCGACAAGTTCCTCGACTACGCGCGCCCCGACCACGCCGAGCTGAAGCCGGTGAACCTGCGCGACGTGATCGAGGCCTGCGTGTACGCCGTGCAGGACCACGGCGAGATGCGGATCAACACCGACGTGCCCAAGAGCCTCTACGTGCTGGCGGACGAGGTGGAGCTGGCCCGCGTCGTCGCCAACCTGCTGGAGAACGCGCGCCGCTACGGCAAGACGCCGGAGACGGGCATCGCCGTCGTGGACATCGCGGCCAAGCAGCGCAACGAATGGGTGCTGCTCAAGGTGCGCGACCACGGCATGGGCGTGGCGCCCGAGGCGCTGCCCAACCTGGTCAAGCCCTTCTTCCGAGGCGACGCGGCGCGCACGGCTGCCACCGGCGCGGGCCTCGGCCTGGCCATCGTCGACAAGACGGTGCAGCGCATGGGCGGCATCTTCGCGCTGGCCAACACCACCTCGGGCGGGCTGGCCGCGCACATCAAGCTGCAGAAGCCCAGGTCGACGATGTCCGGCGAGGCGCCGGCCGGCAGTCCGAAGGCCGAAGAGGTCAGCTGACGACAGGGGCCGCGAGCAGCAGCACAACCGCCCGGGCCTCGATACTCTGGCCCTGCCCCACGGGCCCCAGTTTCTCCGCGGTCTTGGCCTTCACGTTCACCTGGCCGGGCGTGAGACCGAGCGCCTTGGCGATTCGCTCGCGCATGGCCTCGATGTGAGGCGCCAGCTTCGGCGCCTGGGCGATCACGGTGCTGTCGACATTGGCAATCGACCAGCCTGCGGCCGTCACGCGTCGCGCGGCTTCCTCGAGCAGCAGCGCCGAATCGGCACCTTTGAAGCGTGCGTCGGTGTCCGGGAAATGCCGGCCGATGTCGCCGAGCCCGGCTGCACCGAGGATCGCATCGGTGATCGCGTGCAGCAGCACGTCGGCGTCCGAATGCCCGAGCAGCCCACGCTCGTACGGCACCACGACGCCACCGATCACCAGCGGCCGCCCCGGCACCAGCGCGTGCACATCCCAACCCTCGCCGATCCGCATCCCCTTCATGTCGTCCTGCTCCTGAGCACCGCCTCGGCCAGGGCGAAATCCTCCGGCCAGGTCACCTTGAAGTTCTGCGCACTGCCCGGCACCAGCAAGGGCTTCAGCCCGATCGCCTCGATGGCCGAGGCTTCATCCGTCACCCCGTCGGCCGCCTCCCGCAGCGCCTTCTGCAGCAGCGCCAGCCGGAACATCTGCGGTGTCTGCGCGAGCCACTTCTTCTCGCGCGACAGCGTCTGCGCCACCCGGCCGGCCTCCTCCTGCTTGAGCGTGTCGGCCAGCGGCTGCGCCAGCAGTCCACCCACGTCGTCGGTCAGGCACGCGTCGATCAGGCGATCGATCTGCTGCGGCGTGACGAGGCAACGCGCGGCATCGTGCACCAGCACCCAATCGTCCTCTTTGGCGCCCTGCGCCCGCAGCTCGGCCAGCCCGTTCGCGACCGAGGCCGCGCGCGTCGCACCTCCGCAGGCAACGACGCGATAGCCGTCGCCGGCCGGCATGCGCTCGTCGCCGGGCGCGACCACCACCAGCACGGAAGCGATCCGCTTCACGCGGGTGAACGCCTCCAGCGTGTGCTGCACCAGCATCCGCCCGGCAACCGATTCGTACTGCTTCGGCCCCGCCGTTCCCGCACGCGTGCCGGTGCCCGCCGACGGGATCAGTGCGTGATACCGCACGGGGGCATGGGAAGGATGAGCAGCAGCCAAGATGAGGGGCATTCTAGAATCGACGCATCACCCCTCAGCTGCGCGTTGAGGGGTGTTTGCATTTGCTGCTCGAAAAACAAATGGATCTTCCCAAGCTGTCTCCCGGCAAGCGGTTTGCGCTGCCTCGCCCGCCCGGCTCCGCCGACGCGCTGCTGCTGGCGCGCCTGGCGGAGCGCGAGAAGGCCGCGGGCCATCCCACCGCGATCGTCACGGCCGGTGCGGCGGACGCGCAGCGGCTGCTGGACGAACTCGCCTTCTTCTCGCCCGACCTGCGCTGCTGCCTGTTCCCCGACTGGGAGACGCTGCCCTACGACACTTTCTCGCCGCACCAGGACCTGATCAGCGAACGCCTGGCCACGCTGTGGCGCATCTCGCAGGGCGAGGCCGACGTGGTCATCGTGCCGGCGACCACCGCGCTGTACCGGGTCGCGCCGCCGTCCTTCCTGGCCGGGTACACCTTCCACTTCGCCGTCAAGCAGAAGCTGGAGGAAGCGAAGCTCAAGGCGCAGCTCACGCTGGCGGGCTACAACCACGTGACGCAGGTGGTGAGCCCCGGCGAGTACGCGGTGCGCGGCGGGCTGATCGACCTGTTCCCGATGGGATCGCCGGTGCCCTACCGCGTCGACCTGTTCGACGACGAGATCGATTCGATCCGCACGTTCGACCCGGACAGCCAGCGCAGCCTCTATCCCGTGCCCGAGGTCCGCCTGCTCCCGGGCCGCGAGTTCCCGATGGACGACGAGGCGCGGGCGCGTTTTCGCAGCCGCTGGCGCGAACTGCTCGAAGGCGATCCGACCAAGAGCCGCATCTACAAGGACATGGGCAACGGCGTGGCCACCGCCGGCATCGAGTACTACCTGCCGCTGTTCTTCGAGGAGACGGCCACCGTGTTCGACTACCTCGGCGCGCGGGCCGCGGTGGTCCTGCACGGCGACCCCGAGCCGGCCTTCCAGCGCTTCTGGCAGGACACGAAGGACCGGCACCGTTTGCTGCAGGGCGATCCCGAGCGGCCCATCCTGCCGCCGGACGCGCTGTTCCTCACCATCGAGCAGTTCTACGGCCGCGCCAACGAGCACCCGCAGCTCGCCCTGCGGCCGCGGACGGAGGAGTCGGACTGGGCCGAATTCGACAAGCTCCCGGACCTTTCCGTCGTGCGCGGCGCCGAAGAACCGCTGTCCCGCTTCAAGCAGCACCTGGCCGCCACGCCGCATCGCACGCTGCTGCTGGCCGAGAGCGCCGGCCGGCGCGAGAGCCTGCTGGACTTCTTCCGCGCGAGCCACCTTGCGCCACCCGCCTTCGATTCCCTGGAGGAGTTCCAGGGCAGCGACGAGAAGCTGGGAATCGCCGCAGCGCCCCTGACCGAAGGATTCCGCTGGAACGAACAGGCCATTGACTTCGTCACCGAGACGGAGCTTTTCGCGGCCGGCCCCACGACCCGGCGCCGCAAGAAGCAGGAGCAGGTCAGCGACGTCGAAGCGCTGATCAAGGACCTTTCCGAGCTGAACGTGGGCGACCCGGTCGTGCATGCGCAGCACGGCATCGGCCGCTACAAGGGCCTGGTCAACATGGACCTGGGCCAGGGCAGCACCGAGTTCCTGCACCTGGAATACGCGGACAAGGCCACGCTCTACGTCCCGGTCAGCCAGCTGCACCAGATCAGCCGCTACACCGGCGTCTCCGCCGAGGAAGCGCCGCTGCACAAGCTGGGCTCCGGCCAGTGGGAGAAGGCCAGGCGCAAGGCCGCCGAACAGGTGCGCGACACCGCCGCCGAACTGCTGAACATCTACGCCCGCCGCGCCGCGCGCGAGGGCCACGCGTTCCGCTTCTCGCCGCAGGACTACGAGGTGTTCGCCAACGACTTCGGCTTCGAGGAGACGGCCGACCAGAACGCGGCCATCCACGCCGTCATCCAGGACATGATCTCGCCGCAGCCGATGGACCGCCTGGTGTGCGGCGACGTGGGCTTCGGCAAGACCGAGGTGGCGCTGCGCGCCGCCTTCATCGCGGTGACGGGCGGCAAGCAGGTCGCCTTCCTCGCGCCCACCACGCTGCTCGCGGAGCAGCACTACCAGACGCTGGTGGACCGTTTTTCCAAGTGGCCGGTGAAGGTGGCGGAGATGAGCCGCTTCCGTTCGCAGAAGGAGGTCACGGCGGCCGCCAAGGGGCTGGCCGACGGCAGCGTGGACATCGTCGTCGGCACCCACAAGCTGCTGTCCAACACCATCAAGTTCAAGAACCTGGGCCTGCTCATCATCGACGAGGAGCACCGCTTCGGCGTGCGCCACAAGGAGGCGATGAAGGCCATGCGCGCCGAGGTCGACGTGCTCACGCTCACGGCCACGCCGATTCCGCGCACGCTGGGCATGGCGCTCGAAGGCCTGCGCGACCTGTCGGTGATCGCCACCGCCCCGCAGCGGCGGCTGGCGATCAAGACGTTCGTGCGCAACGAGGGCAACGGCGTGATCCGCGAGGCGGTGTTGCGCGAGCTCAAGCGCGGCGGCCAGGTCTACTTCCTGCACAACGAGGTGGAGACCATCGAGAACCGCCGCGAGCGGCTCGAGCACCTGCTGCCCGAGGCGCGCATCGCCGTGGCCCACGGCCAGATGCCCGAACGCGACCTGGAACGCGTGATGCGCGACTTCGTGGGGCAGCGCTACAACGTCCTGCTCTGCTCCACCATCATCGAGACCGGCATCGACGTCCCCACGGCCAACACCATCGTCATCAGCCGCGCCGACAAGTTCGGCCTGGCGCAGCTGCACCAGCTGCGCGGGCGCGTCGGCCGCAGCCACCACCAGGCCTATGCCTACCTGATGGTCCCGGACATCGAGAGCCTGACCAAGCAGGCCGCCCAGCGGCTGGATGCGATCCAGCAGATGGAGGAACTGGGCTCGGGCTTCTACCTTGCCATGCACGACCTGGAGATCCGCGGCGCCGGCGAGGTGCTGGGCGAGAACCAGAGCGGCAACATGCTCGAAGTCGGCTTCCAGCTCTACAACGAGATGCTGTCCGAGGCGGTGAAGTCGCTCAAGGCGGGCAAGGAGCCGGACCTGCTGGCGCCGCTGCAGGTCACGACCGAGATCAACTTGCATGCGCCGGCCCTGCTGCCGGACGACTACTGCGGCGACGTGCACCTGCGGTTGTCGTTCTACAAGAAGCTCGCGACCGCGAAGACCACGGACCAGATCGACTCGCTGCTCGAAGAGATCGTCGACCGCTTCGGCAAGCTGCCGCCGCAGGCGCAGACCCTGGTCGACGTGCATCGACTGCGCGTGCTCGCGCGGCCCTACGGCGTGGTCAAGGTCGACGCCGCGCCGGGCGTTACGCACATCACGTTCCGGCCCAATCCGCCGGTCGATTCGCTGCGCATCATCGAGCTGGTGCAGAAGAACCGGCACATCAAGCTGGCCGGCAACGAGAAGCTGCGCATCGAGCGCGAACTCAAGGACGCGAAGGACCGCGCGCAGATGGTGCGCGACGTGCTGCGGTCGCTCGGGCAGCCGAAGGTGGCGGAGCCGGCGTAAGCGGCCGCCCGCACCCGGTGTGTTCTCCGCTGAGCTTGCCTAACCGCTGACGAGTGTCGAGACTCGGCGCATGAGCCGCGCCGCTCGCCTGCTCTGCCTGCTCGCCCTGTGGTTCGCCCTGCCCTCGGTCCTGGCGGACAGCGCTGCCCGGGCGCCGGTCGTCGTGCTGCAGGTCGATGGCGCGATCGGCCCCGCAAGCGCCGACTACCTGCGGCGCGGCCTCGACCTCGCCGTGAAGGAAAAGGCCCAGCTCCTCGTGCTGCAAGTCGACACGCCCGGTGGCCTGGATGGCGCGATGCGCGGGATGATCAAGGACATCCTCGCGTCGCCGGTGCCCGTGGCCACGTTCGTTTCGCCCGGCGGCGCCCGAGCCGCCAGCGCCGGCACCTTCCTCCTCTATGCCAGCCACGTCGCGGCCATGACACCGGCCAGCACGCTGGGCGCTGCCACGCCCGTGAGCATCGGCATGCCGGGCGGGCCGCCGCCCTCCAACCCGGCACCGGCGGGCCGGCCCGCGTCGGGCGCGAGCGCGCCGGCAGCGGACGCCGGAGATGCGCTCGCGGCCAAGCGCATCTCGGACGCCGCCGCGTACATCCGCAGCCTGGCGCAGCTGCGCGGACGCAATGCCGAATGGGCCGAGAAGGCGGTGCGCGAAGCCGTGAGCCTTTCCGCGCCGGAGGCGCTGCAGCTGAAAGTGGTCGACATCGTCGCCGCCGACCTGACCGACCTGCTGCAGCAGCTGGAAGGCCGCGAGTTGCGGCTGGCCGCGGGCGTCCAGCGGCTGCAGACCCGCGATGCGCCGCGTCTCGCCTTCGACGAGGACTGGCGCAGCCACTTGCTGTCGGTGATCACCAACCCGAGCCTGGCCCTGCTGCTGATGATGGTCGGCGTCTACGGCCTGCTGTTCGAGTTCGGCAACCCGGGCCTGGTGGCGCCGGGCGTGATCGGCGCGATCTGCCTGGTGCTCGCGCTGTTCGCGCTGCAGATGCTGCCGGTCAACTACGCAGGCCTCGCGCTGATCCTGCTGGGCATCGCCTTCCTCGTGGCCGAAGCCTTCCTGCCGAGTTTCGGCGTCCTCGGCTTCGGTGGCATCGCCGCGTTCGCTTTCGGCTGCGTGATGCTGATCGACAGCGATGCGCCGGGTTTCGGCATCCCCCTGCCGCTGATCGCCGGCCTCGCGCTGGTGACCGCGGCCTTCGTCCTGCTGGTGGCCGGCATGGCGGCGCGGGCGCGGCGGCGGCCGGTCGTCACCGGGCCGCAGACGATGGTGGGCGCCGGTGGCGAGCTGGTGGAATTCTCGGGCGGCCAGGGATGGGCCCTGGTGCAGGGCGAGCACTGGAAGGTGCGCGGCCCGGCGCAGCTGCGCGCGGGCGACCGCGTGCGGGTGAGCGGCCTGCACGATGGCGTGCTGGAAGTCGTGCCTGCCTGACCGGCGGACGGCACAAGGAGGACGAGATGTTCGCTGGCATCGGCTTCGGCGTGGTGGTGCTCCTGCTCGCGGCGTTCCTCGCCGCCGCGTTGCGGGTCCTGCGCGAGTACGAGCGCGGGGTGGTGTTCCAGCTCGGACGCTTCTGGAAGGTGAAGGGGCCGGGCCTGGTGCTCCTCATCCCCGGCATCCAGCAGCTGGTGCGCGTGGACCTGCGCGTGGTCGTGATGGACATCCCCAGCCAGGACGTGATCACGCGCGACAACGTCTCGGTCAAGGTCAGCGCCGTGCTGTACTTTCGCGTGGTCGACCCGGCCCGGGCCATCATCCAGGTCGAGCACTTCCTGCTGGCGACCAGCCAGCTGGCGCAGACCACGATGCGGGCCGTGCTGGGCAAGCACGAACTGGACGACCTGCTGTCCGAGCGCGAGCGCCTGAACCTGGACGTGCAGAAGATCCTGGACGCGCAGACCGACACCTGGGGCATCAAGGTCACCAACGTCGAGATCAAGCACGTGGACCTGAACGACACCATGGTCCGCGCGATCGCGCGGCAGGCGGAGGCGGAACGCGAGCGCCGCGCGAAGGTGATCCACGCCGAAGGCGAGCTGCAGGCCTCGCATAAGCTGGCCGAAGCCGCCGAGGTGCTCTCGCGGCAGCCGCAGGCGCTGCAACTGCGGTACCTGGAGACGCTGACGGTGATCGCCGCGGACAAGAACTCCACCATCGTGTTCCCCCTGCCGCTGGACGTCGTCGGTCCCTTGCTTCGGCATTTCACCGGCGCGCGCGAGGCCTGAGCGCGCCGCGCGGGTGCGACAATCCGGCACATGCCGCACCAGGAATTCGCGCCCGGCCTGCAGGTCCAGGGCTTCACGCCGCCCCTGCGCCTTTCCCAGTTCAAGCTGATCGCCTTCGACATGGACTCGACGCTGATCAACATCGAGTGCGTGGACGAAATCGCGGACGCGGTGGGTCTCAAGGAGGAGGTCGCGGCCATCACCGAAGCGGCCATGCGCGGCGAGATCACCGACTACAAGGAAAGCCTGCGAAGGCGGGTCGCGCTGCTGCGCGGCGTGACCGTGGCCGACATGGAGTTGATCTACACGTCGCGGCTGGAGCTGAACCCGGGCGCCGAGGCGCTCGTGAAGGCGTGCAAGGCCGCGGGCCTGAAGACGCTGCTGGTGTCCGGCGGCTTCACCTTCTTCACAGACCGCATCCGCGACCGTCTGGGCATCGACTTCACACGCTCGAACGTGCTGGAGATCGAGTCCGGCCCCAACTGCGGCCAGCTCACGGGCCGCATGGTCGACCAGCCCTGGGGCGACATCTGCGACGGTGCGGAGAAACGAAAGATGCTGCTGGAGACCTGCTCGCAGCTTGGCATCTCACCGAAGCAGGCCATCGCGGTGGGCGACGGCGCGAACGACCTGCCGATGATGGGAGAAGCCGGCCTCTCGGTGGCGTATCACGCCAAGCCCAGGGTGCGGGAGCACGCGATGGTGGCGATCAACCAAGGCGGGCTGGACCGGCTGCTCGAAGTGATCCGCTCGTAGGCCGCTGCCGATGAGCTCGTCAGCCCCCGCTGATGAGCTTGTGGGAGGCTTCCGACGCCCGATTGCGGCTGCGGATTCGTTTCAGGATGCTTCTACTTGGATGTGTGCTCGGCCGCGCATCTACTTACCTTTGCTAACCAGATGGCCCGAAATCTGGTCGTTTCCTGCCCGGCAGTAGTTTCCATGCGCGGCCGTGTCGCGGCGAACCTCTGCACTACAGGGCGTTTCAACTCAACCTTCTACTTAGGACGTTTGGTCTCACAGTTCGCTCCTCGGGACGTAAGCACCCGTACCAGTCTTGACTGATTGCCCTTGCTGGCATCGCCCTGGTCAAGGAACTGCCATCAATCTGCTGAAGAGGAACTGAAATGGAAACCGAATTCATTCGGATGGGCATCGTTTACCTCCATCTGATCGCCTGCTGCGTCGCCATCGGCACAGTGTTCATGGGCGATCTCGACATGGTCCGCCGCCTCCTGCGGTCGGGCGACGACCGGTCGGACCCGGGCCACTTCGACGCGCTGCACACCACGGTGTCGCGGGCACTGATCGCGCTCTGGGTGACCGGCGTCGCGCTGGTCGGCATGGACGTGCTTGCCAAGGGCACCCCCATCCTGCTGAACCCGAAGCTGCAGGCCAAGATCGCGATGGTCGTCCTGCTCACGATCAACGGCTTCGCCCTGCAGCAGTGCGTCCTGCCCTGGCTGAAGAAGATGCGTTCGCTGATGGGCCTGACGTTCAGCCGCCGCATGCTGGCCGTGTTCGTCGGCTCCGTGTCGGCCGTTTCGTGGTTCTACGCGGCGCTGCTCGGCGTCGGCCGGCCGCTGAACTGGCAATACTCGCTGGCGGAGATCCTGGCCGCCTACCCGGTCATGATCGCGGGCGGCTTCTTCGCCATGATGATCCTGACGGCCTGGGCCGATTACCGGGCGCGCCACGCCAGCCTGCTGGACTTCCAGCTCTTCGGCTCGAGGGACCTGCGCCCCGTGCCCGCCTTGGCTGCCGCCTAAGCCGGCACCACCTCGGCCTGCAAGGGCAGCCGCACCGTGAAGCGGCTGCCCTTGCCCAGCTCGCTGGCCACCTCGATGCGGCCGCCGTGCATCTCGACGGCGTTCTTCACGATGGCCAGCCCCAGTCCGGTCCCCTGGATCTGCCCGACGTTGCTGGCGCGGTGGAAGGAACCGAACAGGTGCTGGATCTCGTCCGGCGGAATGCCGATGCCCTGGTCGATGACCTCGAAGACCATCTCGCCGGCTTCGCGCCGGACGTGGAGGTCGACGTCCCCGCCGCCCGGCGAGTACTTCACCGCGTTGGACAGCAGGTTGCCGAAGATGTGGCGCAGCAGCTTCTCGTCGTAGAGGCCCCTGCCGACGCCCGCTCCCCAGCGGGCGGCCACCTTGCAGCGAGACTGCGGATGCTGCCGCCGGGCCTCCTCCACGAGCTGGCGGCACAGCGCCCGCAGGTCCACCTGGCCCGGCACGAAGTCCAGCATGCCCGCGTCCGCCTTGCCCAGCAGCATCACCCTGTCCATCATGCGTGACATGCGCTGCACGCCGTCGGCGATGCTGTCCAGCGTCTCGATGCGCTCGGCCTGAGGCAGCCGGTCACCGTAGTGCCGCAGCACCTCCTCGGCGGACAGGATGGCGGCGAGCGGCGTGCGGAATTCGTGGCTGGTCATCGCCACGAAGCGCGTGCGCAACTCGTTCAGCGCCTTCTGCTGCTCGAGCGCCTCGCGGATCTCGGCTTCCGACTTCTTGCGGGCCGTGATGTCAAGGAAAGTCCAGATCACGCCCGAGTCCGGCTCGTGGGGCCGGATGCAGCTGCCGCCCATCTCCACCCAGAACAGCTCGCCGTCGCGGCGCTTGAGCTGGCGCTCGCAGGTGTAGCCGTTGGTGGCGATGAGCGCGGCCCGAGCCTCGTCGCCGAAACGCAGCCAGCTCGCCTCGTCCGGATGGATGTGCATGGACGACTGGCCGATCAGCACCTGCGCGGGATAGCCCAGCATCTGGGCGAACTTCTCGTTCACCCATTCGTGCCGCCGGTTCACCGAAAGCACGATGCCCACCACCGCGTTGTTCAGGATCGCCTCGCGCTCGCCCAGCACCTGCTTCAGGTGGGCCTGCGAGTTGCTGAGCGCGTGCACCATCGCCTGCTCGGCCGCGATGCGGGCCTGCGCCAGTTCCTTGAACCGGCGCGCGACGTTGATGCGATCGCCCAGCGCGAAGGACAGCAGCACCATCTCCAGCGCCGAGCCGATCAGCAATGAATTGGACGTGAGCGCGTTGGAGGGCAGGAAGCCCAGGTTGTGCATCGACAGCGTCACGACGCCCAGCAGCAGCAGCGCCCACGCGGTGAAGAAATAGCGCGCCCCGGCGTAGCCGCGGCGGATGCTGAGGTAGCCGATGGCGGCGAGCGTGACGACGCCCATGACGGACAGCATCGCCACCATGTAGCCGGCCACGTGGTAATGCAGGAACAGCGAGGCCAGCAGGGCCAGGCCCCAGCCGGCCATCTGCGCCAGCAGCAACTTGTCCAGCCGGGGCATGCGCGCGCGGGTCGCGAGGAAGCTGCGGGCGAACATCAGCCCCAGCATGGCCGAGGTGGCCTGCCCGACCGGCACCGAGACGGCCGTCCAGGCCGGCCACTCCGGCCAGAGGAACTGCGCGCCCAGCCCGCTCATCGCCGCCTGCGCCACGCCCATCGCCGCCGCGAAGGCCGCGTAGATCAGGTAGCCGATGTCGCGCACCGACAGGAACAGCAGCAGGTTGTAGACCAGCAGCCCGAGCAGCAGGCCGAAGTACAGGCTGAGCGTGGCATAGCTGACCTGGTCCTGTTGCCACAGCGCGGCGGGCTGCCACAGGCGCATCGGCGCCGAGAGCGTGCCGTCGGACTGCACCCGCAGGTACAGCGTGGTGCGAGCGCCGGGGATGAACGACACGGGGAAGACGTGGTTGCGGTGCGCCACCACGCGCGCACTGAAAGGCAGGCCGTCGCCGCCGGCCTGCCGCGCGTAACCGAACGCGTGGGGCGCATAGACGTCCACGCGGTCCAGCGTCGCATAGCCCACTTCCAGCAGCCACTCGCGCGGCAGGCCGTGCGGCACATCGAGCGTCACCTTCAGCCAGTAGGCCGAACGCGTGAGGCCGAAGTTCGGGCCCGGCCCGATCGGCGGCAGCGGCCCGAAGCGCGCCTGTTGGGCGGGCAGCAGCACCTCGTCCAGCGTGAGTTCGCCGCGGGGGTCCTCCAGGTAATCCAGCGCGCGGGCGAGATTGAAGCTGGGCTCGTCGGAGAGCCGGACCTCGCCTGCCTGCAGCGGGAGCGCGATGGCCAGGAGCCACAGCCACCACCAGCGCCGCAGCCCGGCGCGCATCAGGCCCGCTCCAGCCGCGGGCGGCCGTCCTCGACGGTGAAGCGCGCCAGCGTGGCGATGCTGGCGCTGGATCGCCGGGCATCGTCCAGCACGCGCAGGGTGGTGGTGAGACGCTGCGGCGTGAACTCCGCGACGCCGTAGCCGCGCTGCCAGCCGTCGGCGAACACGAAATGCGGGTTCTCGGCCAGGCGGGCCGCGACCAGTTCCGGCCCTCCCGCCTGCGAGGTGATGCTGGTGCCGCAGAACTCCACGCCCAGCGTGTCGCTCTCGGGCCGCAGGTAGTCGGCCTTGACATGGCCGACCCAGTTCTCGTGGACGTCGCCGCCGAGCATGACCGTGTTGCGAACGGCGTGGCGGCGCAACGACTCGGTCAGGCGCGTCCGCGCGGCGGAGTAGCCGTCCCAGCCGTCGTTCCACACCAGCTCGCCTTCGCCCGGAAGGTTGTCGCGGCGGCCGAACAGCGTCTGCTGCCCCAGCACCGTCCAGCCGCCGCCGGCCTGGGACAGCATGCCGTCGAGCCACTGCTCCTGCGCGGTGCCCAGCAGCGTACGACGGGGATCGTTCCAGGCCGCGCACGTGGAGGGCGAGACCAGGCCGGAAGGACGCGGTGCGCGAGGCGTGCAGACCTGCGGGTCGCGGTACTGCCGCGCGTCCAGCAGCAGCAGGTCGGCCAGGCGGCCGAAGCGATAGCGCGAGTGCAGGCGCAATTCGGACGCGCCCGCGTGTTGCGTGAGCGCGCGCGCGAATTCCGATGCGCGCAGCGGCATGTGCTCGTAGTACGCCTGGTAGGCCGCGGCGCGCCGCGCGGCGAAATCGCCCGAGGCGTTCATGCCCCAGGGATAGGGATCGCCCTCCTTCGTGCCCGCGTAGTCGTTCTGCACCTCGTGGTCGTCCCAGGTGAGCAGCCACGGGCACTGCGCGTGCATGGCCTGCAGGTCCGGGTCGCTGCGATGGAGCGCGTAGCGCTCGCGGTAGTCCGACAGGGTATGCACCCAGCCGAGCGTCGGAAAGCTGCGGACCGCGGCGGTGGCGTTCGGGTACTCGTAGATGTAGTCGCCGAGGAACATCACGAGGTCCAGCTGCTCATCGCGCATGTGGCGCCAGGCCGCGTAGTAGCCGTGCTCCCAGCGCTGGCAGGAGGCGTACGACAGGCGCAGTCGCGAGGGCTGCGCGTCCGGCGCCGGCAAGGTGCGGGTACGCCCGACCGGGCTGGTGGCATCGCCGCTGTGGAAGCGGTAGAAATACCAGCGATCCGGTTCCAGTCCCCCGGCCTCGACGTGGACGCTGTGCGCCAGCTGCGGCAGCGCAAGCGTCTGGCCACGCTGGACGATGCGCGAGAAGCCGGGGTCGTGCGCGACTTCCCAGAGCACCGGCAGCGCGGACTGGCCGCCATCGGGCAAGGCGCCGCGTGCCGGCAGCAGCCGAGTCCACAGCACCACCGAGTCGGCGGCCGGCGAGCCACTGGCCACGCCCAGCGAGAACGGATCGGACTGCCAGCGCGCCGGACTGCCCGCGCAGCCCGGAAGCCCCAGCAGGCCCGCCGCGGCGGCAGCGGCCTTCAGGAGCCGGCGGCGGTGCGGATCACGGAGGGCGGACATGGCCGGGGCACTATAGCAACTCATCCTTGGCCAGGAGGCCATGCGTTCGTCACGCGCGCGTGCCTACACTGGCCGCCAAGGGAGGACTGCCATGATCGTGATCACCTGGAACATCCAGTGGGGCCGCGGCGTCGACGGCCGAGTGGACCTGCCGCGCATCGTGGACATCGTGAAGCGCTGGGCGCCCTTCGACGTGCTCTGCCTGCAGGAAGTCGCGGACAACTACCCCGGCCTGCAAGGGCTGGCCGCCGGGGTGAACCAGTTCGCCGAACTCGGCCGGCTCCTGCCGGACTACCACCCGGCCGAGGGCGTCGCGGTCGAACGCTGGACGCCCGGCGTGGGCCGCCAGCGCTTCGGCAACATGATCCTCAGCCGAAACGCGCCGCTGCAGGTGCTGCGGCACCTGCTTCCCCGTCCGCCCGATGCGCTGAACCACAGCATGCCGCGAATGGTGCTGGAGGCGGTACTCGACACACCGAGCGGGCCGCTGCGGGTCATGACCACGCACCTCGAGTACTACGCCGCGGTCCAGCGCGCCGCGCACATCGATGCGTTGCGGCACCTGCAGGAGGAAGCGGCCGTCCATGCCTCTCCCGCGGCCGGCAAGGAGGGCAATCCTTTCGAGCCGCGGCCGCGCGGCCCGCGCGCCATCCTCACCGGCGACTTCAACTGCGATGCCTCCGGTCCGGAGATCGCGAAGCTGCAGGCGCCCCTGGCCGGCGCGCCGCGCTGGGTGGATGCCTGGACCTGCGCCCATCCCGGCCAGCCTCACGCCAAGACCGTGGGCCTGTACGACCACGAACAGTGGCAACACAAGGCTTCGAGCTTCGACTTCTGCTTCGTCACAGAGGACCTCGCGCCGCGCGTTCGGCGGCTGGAGGTCGACCTGCAGACGCAGGCCTCGGACCATCAGCCGGTGCTGCTGGAGGTCGACCTCACCCGGTAGAGCAGGTACAGCACGATGCCCAGGTTCAGCGCGTTCCATGCGATGCCGTTGATGAACGCCGCGCGGTAGGACCCGGTCAGGTCGAACACGGCCCCGGACATCCAGCCGCCCAGCGCCATCCCGAACAGCGTCGCCATGAGCACGGTGCCCACCCGGGCACCGGCCTCGGCGGGCGCGAAGTGCTCGCGCACGATGAGCGCGTAGGCCGGCACGATGCCGCCCTGGAACAGCCCGAACATCGCCGACACCAGGTACAGCGACACCAGCCCCTCGGACGGCAGGAACATCAGCAGCGCGACGCCCTGCAGGATGGACCCGAGCAGCAGCGTGCGCAGCCCGCCGATGCGGTCGGAGATCCAGCCCGACACCAGCCGGCTCACGACGCCCATGCCCAGCATGAGGGCCAGCATCTCGGCGCCGCGCACAGCGCCGAAACCCAGGTCGGAGCAGTAGGCCACGATGTGCACCTGCGGCATCGACATCGCCACGCAGCAGGCCACGCCGGCGACGCACAGCAGCGTCTGCGCCACCGCGGGGCTCAGGCCCATCGGCCGGCGCGTGTCGCGCGTTCCCGCGACGGCCACGCCCGCAGCGGGCGTCGCCGCGGCCACCGGCGGACGCGGCCGCAGGAGCCAGGCCAGCGGCAGGATCGTCGCCAGGCAGAACACGCCCATGCCGATGTAGGTCTGGCGCCAGCCGACACCCTCGATGAAGTGCTGCATGACCGGTGGCCAGAGCGCGCCGGCCATGTAGTTCCCGCTCATGCAGATGGCCAACGCGGTGCCGCGCCGGCGGTCGAACCACTGCGACGTATCGGAAACCAGCGGCGCAAAGGTCGCGGAGGTGCCCAGCAGCCCGATCAGCAAGCCCTGCGCGAGGCAGAACGTCCACAAGGCAGGCGCCAGGCCCGCCGCGATGTAACCGGCCCCGAGCGCGGCGCCGCCGATGGCCACCGGCACGATCACGCCGAAGCGGTCGGCCAGGCGTCCCATCAGGATGCCGCCCAGGCCGAAGCCGATCATGGTCGCCGTGTAAGGCAGCGACGCCGCGCCGCGGTCGATGCCGAATTCCGCCTGGATGGCCGGCAGCACCACCGACACCGAATACATGCCCGAGCTGCCGATCGTCATCAGCAGCAGCGACACGGCCAGGCGCAGCCAGGCGTAAGGCGATTCGACGGCGTGGGAGGCGGCCCGGGGGCCGGCGAGGGTGGCGGTGCGCGACATGGCGCCAGATTGGACACGCTTGCGACCAATTCCGCAGCGTTTTTGCGACCTAGGCGCTTTCCTCAATTGGTCGATGGCCGGGCTTTCGCTATCGTTGAGCTTTCCCAGCGAAGGAATACAGCGATGAGAAGCTTGCGCATCCTGGCCACGGCAATCGCCCTCGCCACCCCCCTCGCCCACGCGGCCCAGGTCGTCGTCGGCCAGGTCGGGCCCATGTCCGGCATGGAGGCCAACCAGGGCCGCGCCTATGGGGCCGGCATGCAGCTGGTCTTCGACAGCGTCAACAAGGCAGGCGGCGTCAACGGCCACACCTTCAGCCTGGTGCGCAAGGACGACGGCGGCCGCCCCGAGGACACCCTCAGCGCCACCCGCCAGCTGCTGGCCGAGAACAAGCCCCTGGTGCTGGCCGGCTATTTCGGCAACCGCAACGTCGGCGACCTCGTGCAGTCGGGGCTGCTGGAGAAGGACCGCATCCCGCTGGTCGGCTACCGGACGTCGGAATTGCGGTACGACAACCCCTGGCTTTTCAACGTCCGCGCCGGCCTGCGCGACGAGTTGAACAAGCTCACCGAGCACCTGGCCACCATCGGCATCACGCAGCTCGCGCTGTTCTACGAGGACGGCCCCGGGGCCCCGGCGCTGATCGCCGCCGCCGAGGCGGCCGCAGCCAAGGCCAAGGCCACGATCATCGGCAAGGCCGGCTACGCCGCCGGCACTGCCGCCGCGACGCCCGCGGTCGACGCGTTCCTGAAGCACAAGCCGCAGGCCATCCTGATGGTTTCCAGCGGTGCGGCCGCCGCCGGCTTCATCGAGCAATACCGGGCCGCAGGCGGCACGGCGCAGCTGTTCGCGCACTCGGGTGCCGACATCGAGCAGCTCTCCAAGCGCCTGTCCGAGGAGCAGATGCAGGGCGTGGCCATCGCGCAGGTCACGCCCAGCCCGTACAAGATCTCCAGCCGCCTGGCCAAGGAGTTCGCCGACCTCACCGCCAGGACGCCCAACCTCGAGGTGCCCGTCAGCTACGCGATGATGGAAGGCTTCATCACCGGGAAGGTGATCGTGGAGGCGGTGCGCAGGCAGGGCGCGCGCCCGACACGCGAAGGCATCGTCGGCGCCCTGGAGTCGATGGACCGGCTTGATCTCGGCGGCTACATGATCGGCTTCAAGCCCGGAGTGCGCACGGGATCGCGGTTCGTGGAGCTGTCGATCATCAGCGGGTCGGGGAAGATCAGGCAGTAAGCCGTCATTCCGGCGCGCGTACCTCGGCCTTGAACCGCGCGCGACCGCCCCGTCAGACACAGCCGACACCGCACCGTCTCAAGCACCGACCAAACGCACGCGCTAGCCGCCGCAAGATGGACCGCAACCATCCGCGCGCCGGCCATGCAGCAACAAACCGCCCCCCGACACTTCTCCATGCTGCGAGGCTTCCACCTCGCGGACTTCTTCACCCTGGGGAACGCGGCCTGCGGGGTCGGCGCGGTGTTCCTGGCGATGCTGTACCTGTCCAGCGGCGACACGACGCATTTCCTGCTCTCGGCAGCGCTGGCACCGGCCGCCTTCGCGTTCGACGTGCTCGACGGCCGGATCGCCCGGGCGCGGCACCAGCACTCGGCGCTCGGCCGGGAACTGGACTCGCTGTCCGACGTCATCTCCTTCGGCGTCGCGCCCGCGGCGCTGGGCTTCGCCGCGGGGCTGGAAGGCGGTTGGGACGCGGCTGCGCTGATCTATTTCGTGTGCTGCGGCGTGAGCCGGCTTGCGCGCTTCAACGTCACGGCCGAGTCGCTCGCGGGCAATACGGGCAAGGTCAGCTACTTCGAAGGCACGCCGATTCCGACCAGCGTGGTCCTTACCGCCGTGCTGGCCTTCGCCGCGTGGCAGGACCGCATCGGTGACGCCCTCTACGGCGGCGTGCTGGAGCTCGGACCGTGGGACCTGCATCCCCTGTCGCTGCTGTTCGTGCTGTCGGGCAGCCTGATGATCAGCAAGACGCTGCGGATCCCGAAGTTCTGAGCGTCAGGACCGCTTGCGGTTCTTCTGCAGGATGGCCACCACGATGAGGCCGTAGGCCACGATGCGGACCAGGTAGAAGACCGGCTCGAACTCGCTGCCGAAAAGGACGGTCAGTGCCACCCGGTTGGCCGCCTCGATCCAGAACGAAAGCGCGAAGAACAGGAAGAAGGTGTCGCGAGAGCTTCGCCAGAACCGGAAGAAAAAGAGCCCCGCGACGAGCGACGCGACGGCGATGGCGCCCATGAGCATTTCGTCCATTCGCTATTCCTCTTCCCAGACCAGGCCGAACACCAGCAGCAGCACCGCCGCGAGCGCCACCGCCAGCCGCCAGGTGCCCAGGTCCACCTCGGTGGGGAACACCACCTTGTCCAGCACCAGCAACGTGTTGTTGACCGTCATGCCCGCGAAGCACATCGAGCTCCAGAACAGCAGCCGGGCACCGCTGCCGCGCCACGCGCGGAAGAGCAGCACGAAGCAGCTGAGGCTGGTGAGGGCGCACAGGAAGTACACGACCTCGGCCATGTCAGGAATCCTTTCTGATTCGGAACGCGTCCGCGAACTGCTGCGCCTTCTTGTCGACGCGCGAATGGATGAGGTCGCTCACGCCCACGAGATCGACCGCGTAATGGGCGGCCAGCTGGTCCAGGATCGCCGCGAGCTCTTCCGTGCCCGGCGCATAGCGGCAACCGTGAGGCTCGGCCTGCGCGATGCCGGCGCTGTTCAACTCGGCCAGCAGCTCCGACGCCCGTTGCTCCGGCAGGTACAGGCGGCGCGCGGCGTCGGCCGCGGACCAGATGCGCTGCGGCTGCGCACGCAGCAGCAGCACCGCCTCGAGGTACGGCACGGAAGGGATGCTGGTGAGGATGAACCGGCGCAGGTCCTGGGGCAGGTCAGGCCGCATCAGGGTTCTGGACGAACACAGGCATGAAGCATCGAACTCTACCAACGTCAGCTCAGCTTGTGGACCCATCCGTGGCGCTCGTGGAACATTGATGGGCGCTTCTACCGCGTCCGCTGCCCGCCTCTTCCTGGCCCTGTGGCCGCCGCCACGCGTTCGCCAGGCGCTGCACGCGATCCAGACACAGTGGCTCTGGCCCGAAGGCGCGGCGCTGGTCGATCCGGCGCGACTTCACGTCACGCTGCACTTCCTCGGCCAGGTGCCGCTCGCGCGCATCGACGAGTTCACCAGAGGGTTGGCCGTGCCTTGCGAGCCACACGTGCTCGACCTCGCGCAGGCGCGCAACACCCGCTGGCCGGGCGGCCTCGCGGTGCTGGAGTTCGATGCCACGCCCGAGCTTGCGCGGTTGCATGCGGCGCTCGCGCAGGCGTTGCGTTCGCTCGACTGCCCGGTGGAAGCGCGCGCCTATCGTCCGCACGTGACGTTCGCGCGGCGCGCTTTCGGCGCGCGGCCGCCTGCCGATGCGCCCGCGACACTGCCGTCATGGCGCATCGACGACGGCTATGTGCTCGTTCGCAGCGTGCCGGGGCGCGGCTACGAGGTCCTTCATGCGTATCGGCCCGCCTGACTGCTGGCTCGGCAGTTCCGCGCAGGTCGTGGCTCGTTCGGACTATGTTCGGCCCCGCTGCGACCGCCGATATGGGAAAAAGGCGCATGACACAGGCGCCGGCAGGAACGATGGCGCCTACACAACTTCCATATCGATGCAGGACCGATTGACCTGGGCCCAAGCTGCGTGCGCGCGCGTGATGCGCCCGCTGGTGCGGCTCGCCCTCGGGATGGGGCTGAAGCACCCGCACCTCGAAAGCATGCTGCGGGACCTGCTGCTGGAGGAAGCCACGCGCCTGTGGCAACGCCAGGGCGTGGCAGCGCCGAACATCAGCCAGCTCGCGGTGACGACGGGCCTCAATCGCAAGGACGTCACGGCCCGCGTGCGCCGGCCCGCCGATCCGCTGCCGCACACCGAACTGTCGGCCGCGGCCAAGACCTTCACTCGCTGGCTGCAGCTGGCCGGCCAGGACGCCGCGCTGCAACGCCTGCCGATCGCCGCGGGCAACGAGGGCACTTCATTCGAGGACGTGGCGCGCGAGGCGAGCCGCGGCGACGTGCACCACCGCGCGGTGCTCGACGAGCTGATGCGCCTGGGCATGTGCTCCAAGGTCGATGCTACGCACGTGGAGCTGACGGCCGAAGGCTTCGTGCCCACCGCGGACCTGCAAAGCACCCTCGCCTTCCTTGGCGACAACCTGCGTGACCATGCGTCGGCGGCGGTGTCCAACGCACTGGGCGAGGCGCCGCTGCTGCTGGAGCGCGCGGTGTACGCCGAAGGTTTGAGCGAAGCCGACTGCGAGGCCGTCCACCAGTTGATGCGGCAGCGGTGGTCGGCGTTGCACCGTGAGCTGGTGAGCCAGTTGAGCGAAGCCATCACCCGCAGCGGCGCGCAAGGGGCGCGCCGATTGCGCGTGGGCGTCTACCTGTTCCACGATGAGCGGGAGGCGCAGGGATGAAGCGCCGCACCCTCATCGTCGCGGTCCCGGCCGCGGTGGCGGTCGCCAGCTGCGGCGGTGGCGGGGGCGGTGACGTCGCCAGCGTCGGCTCGGGTGGCACCGGCATCTCCGGCGAAGGCGTGGGTTCCGGCGGCACCGGCATCTTCGCCTCCTCCGCCGTGGGCTCGATCTCCGGATTCAGCAGCGTGATCGTCAATGGCGTGCGCTTCGAGACCGGCCAGGCGACGCTGAACCTGAGCGACGCCGACACGCTCAAGCTGGGCATGACCGTGCACGTGCGCGGCGTCGTCAGCGAAGACCTGCAGACCGGCAACGCGTCCACGATCGTCTCCGCCGCGGACGTGCGCGGGCCGGTCGACTGGGTCGATCCGGCGCAGGGCTACGTGAAGGTCTGGTCCACGCCGATCTACATCGACGCCTGGACGGTGTTCGCCAACGGGCTGACTTCGCTGAACGACTTGCAGCAGGGCGAGCCGGTGCAGATCTACGGCCTGCCCGGCACCGGTCCGGGGGTGCGCGCCACCCGCATCGAGCGCGTGGCGGCCGTGGGCACGCCGGTGCTTTCCGGCACCGCGCAGGCGGTCGACCTGGCCTCGTCCACCCTGCAGGTGGGCGGGCTGCGCATCGGGTTCATCCCCGCATTGCTGCAAGCCCTCGGGATCTCGCCCGAGTCGCTGGAAGGACAGCCGGTGCGGGTGCGCGGCACCCAGTCCGGCAGCCTGCTCACCGGCGCCGTGGTCGAGCCGTGGTACCCGGTGACGAAGGTGGACGGCGAGCGCCTCGCGGTCGAAGGCCTGGTCACGCGCTTCACCAGCCTCGCCTCGCTGCAGGTGGACGGCGTGCCGGTCGACGCTTCCCGGGCTCGCGTGTCGGGACGCGCGTCCTCCATCGTGGTCGGAGCGCGTCTGGAGGTCGCCGGCACCTGGAACGGCAGCGTGCTGGTGGCCAGCCGCATCAAGCTGCGCGAGGTCGCGCCCGATCCGGACACCGGCAACGGCGGCAGCGACGGCGGGAACGGCAACGGCGGCGGCAACGGCGGATCCGGCAATGGCGGCAACGGCAGCGGAAACGGTGGCAGCGGAAACGGTGGCAGCGGCGGAAGCGGTGGAGACGGTGGAGGCAGCGGCAGCGGTGATGCCGACGAAATCGACTACATCGCGCGCGGCAACATCGGCGCCTTGCGGTCCGCGTCCGACTTCAAGATCCAGGGGCAGGACATCAACGCCGGCGGCGCCGACGTGGTGTTCGTCAAGGGAACGGCGGCGGACCTTCGCAACGGGCGCCGCGTGCTGGTCACCGGTTCGCGCGTCGAGAACGACGTGCTGATCGCACGGCGGGTGGAGTTCCTGTGAACCGCCCGGGCCTCAGCGCCCGGGACCGCCACCGGAATTGTCGAAGCTGGGCCGCGTGGGCTCGAAGTCCGGGTGCTCGCTTTCGGCCGGCTGCTTGAGCGCGGCGTCGCGGATCGCGAAAAGCGCCTTGAGATCCTGGGCGACGTCGTCGTCCTCGAGCACCGCCTCGACCTCGGGCTTCTCCGCAGCGGGGGCGGCCGCGGCGGCCGGCGCAGCGGCGGTGTTGCCCATGCGCCACTCCGGCTTGCCGGGATCGTCGCCGGCGCTGGTGGAGGTGATGCCGGCGAACTGCCAGGAGATGCTGAGCAGCCAGTCCCAGGCGCGCGGTTCGAACTTCTCGATCTCCGCCATGAAGCTGCTCTGGAAGGCCGGGATGTAGGTCAGCAGGCTGCCCTGCCCCTGCTTGACGATCAGCTGCACGTGCATGCCGTGCTTGCCCTTGCGCGTGACCACCGGAAGCATTCGCAGTTCCATCCAGTCGGAAGGAACCGCGTGGCGGCGCATGGTTTCGCGCAACGTGACCTGCACCAGCTCGCGGCGGACGGCCGAGCGTGCGGCGGCCTTTTCGTCGTCGCCCTGGCTGTCGCTGTCCTGGAAGCGCGTGGCCGACGGCGGCAGGGAAGCCCCGTCGCCCTTCTGATCCCGGAAGATCTTGTTGAGCAGGCCCATGCGCGCATTATCACGCGCCGGGCCCGCAAGGGAAGCCGCCGCTACTCGACGAATGCGGTGTTCAGCTTCGCGCCGATGGTGAAACCGCCGGGGGACGCGTCGCAGCGCACCACCGTGGCGCGGCATCGCAACGGGAAGTTGTGCCCATCCAACAGGTATTCGACGGTGACGTCGATCTCCTCGCCCACGACGTAGGGCTGCCGCGAGGTGAACGACAGGCCGCTGACGCTCAGGTCGCGGGTGGTGCCGGCTCCGGCGTTGCCCACCGTCAGCGGCAGTTCCATCTCGAAGCGCTCCGCGCCGCGTTTTTCCTGGCGCCGCCGCAGCGGCACGACCACCCTGGGTTCGACCATCGCCATCCTTGCTCTCCCTCGCTCTCGCAATGCCTTTGGTTTCGCAGGCGTGCCGGTCAGCCGGTGCCGCCTTCCTGCGGCACGGCATCCTGGAACAGCGGCTCGGCCAGCCGAACCGCGATGTTGTAGTTGTCGCCGTGCTTCTCGACGCGCACCACCTCGCCCGTGCAGCCCAGGCTGAAATCCTGTCCATGGGCGCGGTACTGGAGCATCAGCGAGACCTGGGACCCCAGCGGCGGCGCCGCGGACGATTCGATCAGGACGCCAGTGGCGCTGATGTCGTGCGAGGAACACTCCTCGCCTTCCATCGTGATGGGCAGCGCCAGCCCGAAGCGCTCGGCGGATCTCTGCCTCAGCTGTGCGTCCTGCATTCCTCGTCTCCCCTTTGTTGCGCCATCCGGCGCTTTCAAGCCCAAGGGTAGGCGGCGCTCGTCTTTTGACTTTGTAGGAGAGGAACGTAACAGCCTGTCGGGAATCGCAACGCGGCGGCGGGTTGCGCTACAGGGTGCGTCGAACGCGACCGCGGCCGGCGATCAGGCGGGTGCGTGGGCGGCGAGCTGGGCACGCGCCCAGCGGACGATGTCCTCGGGCCGCGTGAGCGCGCCGGGCTGGCGCGCGATCTCGCGGCCGCCCATGAAGAGCGCGAGCGTCGGAATGCTGCGGATGTCCAACCGCGCGCCCAGTGCCTGCGCCTCCTCCGTGTTGACCTTGGCGACGCGCACGTGCGGCTCCAGCTGGCGCGCCGCCTGCTCGTACGCCGGCGCCATCGCGCGGCAGGGTCCGCACCAAGGCGCCCAGAAATCCACCAGCACCGGGAGTTCGCTGCGCGCGACCTGCTTGTCGAACCCCGCTTCGTCAAGAGAGACCGGTTTGCCCTGGAACAGCGGCTGCTTGCACCGGCCACAGCTCGGATCGCTGCCGAGCTGGGCGCTTTGCACCCGGTTGGTGGTGCGGCATGAAGGACAGACGACGTGTAGCGGCTCGCTCATGACGGGATGGTTGGCGTTGTGGCGGCGGATCGCAAGCTGGGCGGGCGGTCAAGGGGCAGCCTCGGCGGTGACGAGGGCCTCGCTGCGCGAGCGGCCCCGCCGCGCTTGGACAACCTTGCCCTGCGCTTCCAGCCACGCTGCCTCCTGCGCACCCAGCCGCGCATTGCGGATGTGCGATTGCGTCGCGGCCGGCAATCGCGAAATGTCCCGCCCGTCCCAGAGCGTGCGCCCGCGGCTCGAGAGGTTGTAGTAGATCGAGACGCCGTCGCGCAACCGCGCCGCACGTTCGGATTTGCTCAGCTTGAGGGTCGACAGGCGAGCCGCGCTCCACGCGGCCGCCTCGCGCATGTGCTCGGCCGCCGCATGCACCGCCTCGACCACGTCGTGCGGATCGCGAACGCCCAGCGCAGCGGCGGTGGCCGGCTCGAATTGCGCAATGCCGAGGTTGGGCGTCCCGTCACGGCTGATGCCGTCGCGAGGTACCCAGGACGATTCGGCGTTGATGATCCCGTACACGTCCGCGAAGCCGAGGCCGACTTCATCCAGGCGCGCGTGTTTCGCCGCCGACTTCGCGAGCAGCATGCGCGAGCGCATGTCCGGCGTGAACAGCACCTCGTTGCCCAAACGCGTCGGCACCCATCGAACCTGCGAGCGCAGCTCGCGGTAGTACGCATCGACGGGCCGCTCGGGGACGTCCGGTTCCGCGATCTGCTCGGCGACGTCGATCGCTGCCGCCTGCGCTTGCGGCGGGGCCTTCATGTGCGGCACATGCGCGGCGTGCCGGCGCGGGATCCATCCCTGCCAGCTAGCGAGCGCCAGCCCCTCGAGCACCAGCACCAGCAATGCGCCGGTGGTGAAGAACAGGGCGGTGCTGGGCCTCATGCGTTGTCTGCTCCGCCGCCATCACAGCACCACGCGCGCAATCCGTGGCCCGACTTCGACCTCTGTTTCAACTTGCCGGCGATGCGCGTGAGGAACTCCGCGAGCACGCACTTGCCTCAGCTTTTCGACGTGCAATGGCTCAGTCGGGCCATGCATTGACACAGCTTGCAATCGGCTGAGTTTCCGCAACGGCGTTCTCCTACAAACACCTGAGCCAAACGGGAAACACGGCTGTGCATGGGAGAACCGACCATCCGTTGCGACGTGTATCGCTCGCGTCATCAACCGCAACTTGGAGGCACCAAATGTTCATGGGAGCAAATAGAAAGACCCGGGTCTACGTGACGGCAACCGTTGCCGCGCTGTGGCTCACTGCATGCGGAGGAGGTGGTGGCGGTGATCCGGCGCCTGCTCCCGCGAACCCCCCGGCGGCCGGCGGCGCACCCGCCCCCGCCCCCGGCCCGGCTCCCGCGCCGGCGCCGGCACCCGCGCTGGGCACCAGCTTCGCCGCTACCGGTGCATCGGATGTGTGGCACTCGCTGTCCTCGAGCGATGACGGCCAGGTGATGGTCGCGGGCCAGGCCGGCATCAGCGCCACCGAAGCACCGCTCAGTTTCCTGTCCATCTCGACCGATGGCGGGCAGACCTGGGTGGAGAACACCGGCGCCGGCCCCGCGACCTGGATCGCGTCCGACGTGTCGGGCGACGGCCAGCGCATCGTGGCTGTGCAGTTCGGCGGTGGCATGGTCATCTCCAACGACCGTGGCACGACCTTCACGCCGGTTGCGGCCGCGCCGAGCGGCGTGTCGTACGAGTCCGTGACGATCACGCAGAACGGCAGCCGCATCGTTGCAGTCGGCATGGACGGCGTGTTCTTCGTCGGGGACGTGGCCGCCGACGGCACAGTCACGCCGGTCGCGACGACCGGCGTCCCGGCCGCGGCCGACTTGCGCTCGGTCGACAGCTCGGCCGATGGCAGCGTGATGGTGGCCGTGGGCCAGGACCCGGTGACGCTGATCTCGACCAATGGGGGCACGACCTGGGCCGCGCTGCCGGTCACCGTCGGCGGAGCGGATGTTTCGCAGACCCAGAACTGGTACCGCGTGAAGGTCTCCGGCGACGGCAACACCATCGCGATGGCCGCCAACCAGTTCGGCGGTGCGTCGGGTGCCGGCATCTATGTGTCCAAGGACCGCGGTGCGACCTTCACCCTTGCGAACGCCCTGGTGGCCGACTATTCGTCCATCGCCATGTCGGCCGACGGCGGCCTGATCGCGGCCACGGTGTCCAACAACAACGTGGGCGCGGGCACGGGCCAGGTGCTGTTGTCCACCGACGGCGGCGCGACCTTCGCCCCTCTGGCGATCACCGGTGCGACCGAAACCGACTGGCGCGCCGTCACCATGGACGCCGCCGGCACCCGGATGGCCGTTGCCGCCGGCCGCTTCCTGGACAACAGCAAGGGCCAGATCTACCTGTCGACGGGCAGCCGTCCGTAATCAACAGAGCAACAACGCTGTCACCCTGCAGGGAGGGAGACGAGCCGGGCCGCAAGGCCCGGCTTTTTTTCGTCACTGCAGGATCTTGATCAGCCGGTCGATCACGTCGTTGACCAGCTGCTCCAGCGGATCACGCTCGCGCTCCTTGGGCTTGGGCCGCGGCCGCGGGATGTCCCATTCGGCGCCCGTGTCCACCCAGCGGTTGCGCACGGACTGCTGGAAGAAGTCCCCGACGATGGGCAGCGCGCTGCGCGCGCCCGGGCCCCAGCTGTCGGGCATGGTGATCGACTGGTCGTTGAACCCGACCCACGCGCCGGCCACCATGTGCGGGTGCATCAGGATGAACCAGCCGTCCGCGTTGTCCTGCGTGGTGCCGGTCTTGCCCGCCACGTCGGCCTGGATGCCGTAGCGGCTGCGGATCGCCGTGCCGGTGCCCTCGTCCACCACGCCGCGCATCACGTTGACGAGCGCGAGCGCCTTCGACTTGGGCATTGCTTCAGCGGACTTCGGCGGGACGAACGCATCCAGCACCTTGCCGGAAGCGTCCTCGATGCGAAGCACCAGCAGCGGCTCCATCCAGCGGCCGTTGTTGGCCAGGGTGCCGTAGGCGGACACCATTTCACGCAGCGTGACCGGGCTGGTGCCCAGCGCGAGCGAAGGCACCACATCGAGCCGGCTCTCGCGCACGCCCATGCTCTGCGCCAGCCGCGCGACCTTCTGCGGACCGACGCGCCCCATGAGCTGCGCCGTGATCGAGTTGCGCGAGTGGGTCAGCGCTTCGCGCAGCGTCCACGGCCTGTTGGTGGGCGGTGTCGTGTCGCGCGGGCTCCAGGTCTCGCCGTCGGGTCCGCGCAGCGTGACGGGCTGGTCGACGAAGGTGTCGTTGGGGCCGAAGCCATCCATGAAGGCGGCCGCATACACGAAAGGCTTGAAGGTCGAGCCGGGCTGCCGCCGCGCCTGGCTGACGTGGTCGAACTGGTCGCGCGTGAAGTCGCTGCTGCCCACCCAGGCGAGCACATGGCCGTTGCGCGGGTCCAGCGCGAGGAAGCCGGCCTGCAGGAGCTCCCGCTCCTGGCCCGGCTTGCGCCGGCGGTCGGCCAGGGGCTGCAATTGCGTCAACTGCCGGGTCACGGATTCGTTCGCGGCGCGCTGCAGCCGCGTGTGGATCGTGCTGCGCACCACCAGGCCGTCGGAATGGATGTCGTAGCCGTTGCGGTCGGCCCAGGCGATGAGCCACTTGCGCACGTGCTGGGCGACGTGCGGGGCGGGGCCCAGCGGCTCCTGCTGCCGCTCGAAGTCGATCTTCAAAGGCCGCTTCGCCAGCTCCTGCGCGCGCTCTTCCGGCAGCAACCCGCGCTTGGCCATCTGCGACAGCACCACGTTGCGGCGCTGGCGCGCACGCTCCGGGTTGATCACCGGGTTGTAGTAGCTCGTGCCCTTGAGCATTCCGATGAGCGTGGCGCTCTCCAGCAGGTCCAGCTCGCTGGCGGACTTGTCGAAGTACGTGCGCGCGGCCATCTCGATGCCGAACGCGTTGTAGAGGAAGGGCACCGTGTTGAGGTAGGTCTCCAGGATCTCCTTCTTGCTGTAGACCACCTCGATCTTCAGGGCCGTGATCGCCTCCTTCACCTTGCGGTGCACGGTGGGCGAGCGGCCGATCTCCTCGGGGTAGAGATTGCGCGCCAGCTGCTGCGTGAGCGTGGAGCCGCCCTGCCGGCGGCCCTGCAGCGTGTGCCACGCCGAGGCCGCGGTGCGGTACCAGTCGATGCCGTGGTGCTCCCAGAAACGGTGGTCTTCCGTCGCGATGAGGCCGTGCACCACGGCCGGCGCCACCTTGTCCAGCGGCACCCATTCGCGGTTGACGCGCTTGTAGCTGGCCAGCACCACGTTGTCGGCCGACATCAGGACCGCAGGCGCCTCCACCTTGGCCTTGCGCAGGTTGCCGATGCCCGGCGTGAAAGGCACCAGCGCGAGCACGTACAGCAGCACGAGGCCGGGCAGGAAAAGCGCCGTGCGCCAGGGGTGGCGGCGCACCGCATCGCGCGTTCGCGCCCACCGCGCCCGCACCGCGTCCAGCAGGCGCGCCATGGCTGGGTTCGTCATCGATCTAGTTTCCTACTCTTGTCCGCGGCTGTAGGACCGCTCCCCCGCCGATTCGGTTGCATCGCCGCTTGACTGCCGCGCTCGAGCGATGGACAGCCTTGTCGACCTCGTCCGACACGCATCCGTGCGCCCGCCCACCAGAATCGCCGTTCACCCACAACAACCCCAACATTCCACATGGCGCTCCAAGATCCCCGCGCCGGCCCGGGTGCCGGCGAGAACGTCCTGCCGGCCGGTTCCCTCTCTTCCGGCCCCCTGCGAGACCGACTCGAATTCCTGCGAGGATTCCTGCGCCACCCGGCCCAAGTCGGCTCGGTCGTGCCGAGCTCGCACCGCCTCGAGCAGCGGCTGGTCCGCAGCGCCGCGATCGCGCAGGCGCGCACCGTGGTCGAACTCGGCCCCGGCACCGGCGGCACCACGGCAGCCATGCTGCAGGCCATGCCGGCCACCGCGCGGCTGCTGGCGGTGGAGCTCGATCCGAATTTCCACCAGCACCTGCAGCAGCAACTGGACGATCCCCGCCTGCTGCTGGAACTGGGCAGCGCCGAACGCCTGGCGGATTTCCTCGCGGCGCGGCGGCTGCCCGCTCCCGACGCGATCGTGTCGGGCATCCCGTTCTCGACGATGCCGCCGGAAGTGTCCGACCGCATCGCCGCCGTCATCGCGCAGGTGCTGCGGCCGGGCGGCCGTTTCGTCGCCTATCAGGTGCGCGCGCATGTGGCGGACTATGCCTCCCGGTACCTCGGCGCGCCCGACAAGCGCTGGGAGGTCGTGAACATCCCGCCGGTGCGGGTGTTCACCTGGGTCAAGCCGGGCGATCCTTCGCAGGCCGCCTGAGCGGCCGGCCGAAGAACTGCGGGTAATAGCGCAGCGTCACGGCCCCCGTCGTGTCCCACGCGATGCAGCGGCCCAGGTGGTAGGGCGGCTCGGTGTTGTGCTGCGGCCCGATGCCCGCTTCGCGCCGCTCGCGCTCGCGCCACGGGAACACAGTCTGGTAGGCGGCCGTGGCCATGTTGAAGAGCAGCTCGCGCAGGTGCGTGCAGCCGCGCACGCCGCCCAGCGCCTTCTCGATCGCCTGGCGCCATCCCGGGCCGAGCCGCACGCCGACCATCTGCTGCATCGGGTCCTTGCCCTGCTGGCATTCACCGAACGGCGTGCTGTCCATCGAGACTGCGATCGCCCGGATCACCATGTCCTCGTCGACCGTGAGGCGGATGCGCATGTGGTGGATGGGCGAGCCCGGCGGCATTTCGCGGCCGTCCGAGCGATCGAACGAATAGGTCTTGACGTCCGCAAGCTCGCCTTCGATGTCCCACAGGCCGTCTTCGCGCAGGAACCCGTGGTAAGTCACGGACCGGGTGTGCAGGTGCCGCCGCGCGGCAGGCTCGGGCAGGGGCATGCTCAGGCGGCGAGCCGGGCCATGGCCTCGCGCTTGCCCATCTTGCGCAGGGCGGAGATGGCTTCGAGCTGCCGCGCGCGCGGGCGCGTCTTGCCGCTTTCCCACTTGTAGACGGACAGCGCCGAGACGCCGAGGATCTTGGCAACGGAAGCGGCGGACAGACCGAGGCGCTTGCGCTGCGCCGCCAGGCCCTTCGCGGAAAACCGCAGCTGCGGCCCCTCGTCGTCCTCACGCGCCTGCGCCGGCGCCGCCGAACGGCCGCCGCCGCGCGCCTGCCGGCGAACCTGCTGCTCCAGCGCCTGCAGGCGGCGCTTGAGCTGGGCGATCTGGCCCCGGTACTGCGCCACGGATTTCTTCAGCTGCTGCAGCTCGCCGCGCTGTTCCTTGCGCGCGATGCGGGCGATTTCCTGCTTGAGGACGGTGCCGATATTGGGCATTTGGTTCCTATACCTCGGTTGTCCGCGCACCACGGTCTCGAGCCGTTTTTTCGCTGCGGGCTGTTCCGCTCCCTGGGACCGCATCTTAGCGGTGGGCGCATTCCTGGAACTTTGCACTACGCAAACCGGGGCAGGAAGCTGGTTCGATACATCCTTTTAGAGCATCGGCTACGCAAGAAAGCCGCGCCGGGCGCCTTAGTTGGCCGGCCGCACCGGCCGGGTCACCGCCTTGGGATCGAAGTAGCCGTGGTGCAGGTGGCGAAGGAACCGGCTGGTCCAGCCTTCCAGCGGATAGAAGGCCGCGGCGGCCGGCGAGCGAACCGAGATGCAGCAGCCGTCCGGCAGCACCGACGCGGCGAAGCCGGTCGCGTCACGGCCCTGCACGAGCACCAACTGCCGCAGCAGTTGCGTCTCGAGCTGCGACAGGTTCAGTAGCGACTGACCACTTTGCGGCGATTGCATTCCGGCCTCCATCCCGGTTCGGCGGCGTTCGATGGTAGGCCGCGACTGGGCAGTCGCAAACGTGATTTCGATGACAGCCGGGCGATGGTTTTCCCCACTTGGAAATCATTGGTTCAACGCGGGCTGCGCGAGCGCCGCCGCCACCACACGGCCGCCGCGGCAGCGATCACCGCCGCCGCAAGCGCCGGCAGCAGCCAGCCTTGCCAATGCTGCAGCGCCGCCACGATCTCCTCCCAGCGCCCGCCGACGTAGCGCACGCCCCAGACCAGCAGCGGCAGTTCGACCACCGCCGCGGCCCCGTCGAACACGAACAGGTGGCGGTAGGGGATCTTCATCGAACCGGCCGCGAACAACAGCGCCGTGCGCAGCCCCGGGACGAAGCGCACCACGAAGATGAAGCCCGGCCCCCAGCGCTGCACCGCGCGCTCCATGGACTGCAGGCGCGCGGCGGGCAGCGCCCGAGACGCGAGTTTGTGGCGCAGCAACTGCGTGCCGAAGCGGCGTCCCCAGTGGAAGATCAGCCCGTCGGCGCACAGAACGCCGCACCACGCCACCGCGACCAGCGGCACCGGCTCCATCACGCCGCGCAGCGTCAGCGCGGCCGCCACCAGCAGCAGGATGTCTTCGTTCACCGGCAGGCCGAACCCGCTGCCCAGCAGCAATCCGAACAGCAGCAGGTAAGCCGGCCAGCCCTGAAGGGTCTGCAGCATGGCCAGCATCGATTCCATGAAGCCCATGTTTGCGATCACCCGGCCCGGGCGGGCCGATCCTCACTTGGCGCCGCGCACGTCGAAGCGATCGATCGTTTCAGTTGCCGGAACAATCCATCCCGTTCTTGCGCCTTCATTTCCGCCGCTAGCGTACCTACATTCAGACCCATGGGACGGCACCAGCCGACCGCCGCATTCACAAAGGAAACTCCACCATGGCCCGCATGCCCACCCTCTTCGTCTCGCACGGCGCGCCGACGTTCGCGATCGAGCCGCACCTGGCCGGCCCGCTGCTGCGCCGCCTGGGCGAACAATTGCCGCGCCCGCGCGCCATCCTCGTGTTCTCGCCGCACTGGATGACGTCCGACGTGCGCGTGACCACCACCGCCTCGCCGGACACCATCCACGATTTCGGCGGTTTCCCGGCCGAGCTCTACCGCATCCAGTACCCGGCCCCCGGTGCACCCGACGTGGCCGCCCGCGCGCTCGAAATGCTGCGTGCCGACGGCTGGTCCGCCAGCGCCGACGAGCATCGCGGACTGGACCACGGCGCGTGGGTGCCGGTGCGCCATCTCTTTCCCGGCGCCGATGTTCCCGTGCTGCAGGTGTCGATGCCGCGTACCCTCGATGCCGAGGGCGCCGTGCGCCTGGGCCGCACGCTCGCGCCGCTGGCCGACGAGGGGGTGCTCATCCTGGGCTCCGGCAGCATCACGCACAACCTCTACGAGTTCCGCCAGGACATCGGCGCGGCCGGTGGCGCCTACGCAAACGAGTTCGTCGACTGGGCGCGCGACGCGGTACGCCGCCACGACGAAAAGGCGCTGGTGCACTACCTCGACATCGCGCCGCATGCCCAGCGCGCGCATCCCACGCCCGACCACTACCTGCCGCTGCCCTTCGCCTTCGGCGCCGCCACTGCCGGTGCTCCGGTGCAGGTCATCGACGGCGGCATGACGTACGGGGTGCTGGCGATGGACGCCTACGTGTTCGGCGCACTGCCGCAGGGAGCCGCACCTGCCTGACGCGCTGGCCGGCTGGTCGAGCGCCTGCGGGCCCGCTGAGCACCGCAACGCGACGGCAGCTCGCGCCCGCCCGGGGGAAGCGCGGATGTAGCTCTTGCCTTACACACGCAAAGGCTGGGCTTGCCTATCGTCGGGCATGCCCCAACGCACCCCGCCCCGGAGAGCCGCGCCGTGAGCGCGACGTTCTGGATCATCGCGCTCGCGGTCCTCTCGACCGTGCTGGCCCTGGCGCTCTGGTCGTCGCGGCGCCATCGCAACCCGCACCTGAAGCTCGAAACCGACGGCGCGATCGAGGAGATGCTGCCGTCCCTCGCCGGCATTTCGTTCGGCACGCCGACCCCGGGCAACGCAGTCACGCTGCTGCGAAACGGGCACTACTTCGACGTGCTGATCGAGCGCATGGGCCAGGCGCGCGAGACGGTCCATTTCGAGACGTTCCTGTGGAAGGAAGGCGAACTGGGCCGCCGCATGTCGCACGCCCTCGCGGAGCGTGCGCGCGCGGGCCTCAGGGTGCGGGTGCTGCTGGATGCGACCGGCGGCCGCCTCCTCGGCGACGAGGAACGCCGCGTGATGAAGGAGGCCGGCGTGAACCTGCACTTCTTCCATCGCAGGAGCATCTACAACCTCGGCGTCATGGCCGACCGCGACCACCGCAAGATCGTGGTGCTCGACGGCCGCGAGGCCTTCGTCGGCGGCCACTGCGTCACGGATGACTGGCTGGGCGACGGCGAGGACCACAAGCACTTCGCGGACCTGAGCCTGCACGTGCGCGGCCCGATCGTGCACACCATCCAGTCGGCGTTCAGCGAGAACTGGACCGGCGAGACCGGCGAGCTGTTCGTGGGCGACGATGTGTTCCCGCCGCTGGAGCCCGCGGGCGACGTGGTGATGCACGCCGCCTCCGCCAAGCCGGAGAACTCCGCGCCCGCGGTGAAGATCCTGCACCACGCCGTGCTGTGCATGGCGCGCGAGCGCCTCTGGATCCAGAACCCCTATTTCATCCCGGAGGAGGAAGCGATCGACGCGCTCGGCCAGGCCGTCAAGCGCGGGGTCGACGTCCGCGTGCTGATGCCCTCGACCGAAGGCACGGACAACCCGCTGGTGCAGCACGTGGCCCACCGCAACTTCGAGAAGCTGCTGCGGTGCGGCGTGCGCCTGTTCGAGTACCCGCACACGCTGCTGCACCAGAAGGCGATGACGATCGACGGCAAGTGGTGCGCGGTGGGCTCGACGAACTTCGACGACCGCTCCTTCGACACCAACGACGAGATCACGCTCGGCCTGCTTCATCCGCCGCTGGCGCGCGAGCTCGATGCGCTGTTCGAGCGCTATGCCGCGCGCGCGAACGAGATCCAGCTCGAGGACTGGCAGCGGCGCAGCATCGGGCACAAGCTGCTGGACAACGCCGTGTACCTGCTCAACGAGGTGTTCTGACGCTCAGGCGCCGCGCCGCAGCAGCGGCCGCATCATCCAGAGGCCCGCGAGCGGGCCGAGCGCGAGCCAGGGCAGCACCTGCGCCAGCGGCCGAGCCTGGGCCGCGGCGACGAACAGCTCGATGCTGACCACCGAGATCGCGAAGCCGATGCAGTTGGTGAAGGTCAGGACGCTGCCCACGGCCGCCGGCGGCGCGTTCTGTCCGGTCAGCGCGGAGAACTGCGGCGAGTCGCCCGCCACCGTCGCGCCCCACAGCAGCAGCCACGCGACGAACAGCGGCAACGGCGCCACCAGCATCAGCGGCGCGATCAGGCAGCACGCTGCGCTCGTGCCGAGCTGGGTTTCCGCGATCCACGCGCTGCCCCAGCGGCGCACGACAAGTCCGCCGCCCACGCATCCGACGAAGCCGGCGGCGATGGCCCAGAAAGACAGCGCGCTGATGGAGCCCGTGTCCGCGATCCGCGTCGCGGCGATCGCAGGCACCAGCACGATGAAGGCGTAGAGCTCCCACATGTGGCCGAAGTAGCCGAACACCGAGGCGCGCAGGCGGCGATCGCTCCAGATCGCGCCGAGCGCACGCGGCGTGATGCGCGGGCCCGCAGGCGCCGGACGGTCGGGCACCAGCAGCGCGGTCGCGATGCCGCCGAGCGTCGCCAGCACCGATACGGCCAGCACCACCGCCTGCCAGGGCACCTGCCCTTGCGCGCCAAGGGAGGCGAGCGCGCGCAGGCCGTGCGGCAGCGCCGTCCCGAGCACCAGTGCGCCGATCAACACGCCGAGCACGGCGCCCAGCCGCTGGCGGAACCACGCGGCCGCGATCTTCATGCCCACGGGGTAGACACCCGCGAGCAGGAAGCCCACGACGAAGCGCAGCGCCACCAGCACGGGCAAGCTGCCCGCCGCGAGCAGCATGGCCGCATTGGCGACGGCGCCCAGCAACGAACAAGCGAGGAAGACCCGGGTGGGCGGAAAGCGGTCCGCCACCATCGCTAGCGCGAACACCAGCGTGCCGGCCACGAACCCGAGCTGCACGGACGAAGACAGCGTGCCCACCGCGGCAGCCGGCAGGCCCCAGGCCGCCTGCAGGTCCGGCATCACGGCATTGACGGCGAACCACAGCGAAGTGCCGGCGAACTGCGAGAGCACGATCACCGGCAGGATGCGTGGCGGCGGCTCGACCTCGGCCGTGGCCTGCGCGTCCTGCCGCGCGGACCTTGCCTCGAACGCGGACCGGCCGCCGGTCATCAGGGCTGCAGGTTGGCCACGACGCGGAACGGGCCTTTCGCCGTCGGCTCCACCACCACGCCTTCGGCCGACATCGCGCCGTGATCGGTGAGCCCGGTGATGTTCACCTGGTGCGTCACGACCACCAGCACGCCCGGCCCCTTCCACTCGCGCAGGATGCGGCGCGCGCGCTCGGTCTGCGCGCTGCGATCGTCCGCAGCCCGGCCGAAGAAGGAATTGAATGCCGGCTCATCGCGCACGCGATCGCCGAAGGCCAGCCGCGCCGTCTCGCGCGTGCGGCACCACTGCGAGGACAGCACCGCGCCGATTGCGACGCCTCGCTGCCGGAACTGCTCGCCGAGGCGGCGCGACTCGGCGCGGCCCTGTTCGTTCAGGTTGCGCTGCGTGCTGCAGTCGTCGAGCCGGAAGTTCTGCGGATCCCCCACGCCCGGCGCCGTGGCGTGGCGGAACAGCACGATGGCGCCGGGTTTGGCGAGTTCCGTCCACGCGTCCGCGGCCAAGCTGGCCATCGCGACGAAGCACAGCCAGGTGGCGAACAGCAGGCGGGCAAGCGGGCGCATGGCCGCACCATAGCAAGAGCCGCGAGCGCGTGCAGCCTGAGCACGCTGAACAGGTCGGGGCCTGCCCGTTCTGGATGCGTTTTTCATGCAAGGGCTCCCCTGCCGCGCGAAATGCGCTAGAAACATCGGTTTTTTGCTCAGCCACTCCCGCATGAACCTCGCCACTTCACGACACCCGCCGATTCGAAGCACCGCCGCACTTGCCTGCCTGGCCTTCATCGGCGTCGCGCACGCGCAGGAGGCGTCGTCTCCGCGTTCGCTCTGGGAGATCGGCGGCGTGGCGGTGGGCGCCTGGCAGCAGGCTTATCCCGGCTCCGACCAGCAGGTGCGGCGCGGGATTGCCCTTCCCTTCCTGGTGTACCGCGGCCGCTTCCTGCGGGCGGACAACGAAGGCGTCGGCGTGCGGCCGGTGCGCACGCCCCGCTACGAGTTCGACATCAGCGCGGCGTTCGCCTTCGGTTCCGATGCCGACCAGGACCCGGCGAGGCGCGGCATGCCGAACCTGGGCACGCTGGTGGAGTTCGGCCCGCGATTGAAGTGGCACCTGGGCGGCACGCCGCAGGGCGGCCGCTGGCGGCTGGATCTGCCCTTGCGAGGCGTATTCGACCTCAGCGACAGCCTCGAGTACCGGGGCGCCGTGTTCCAGCCCGGCATCGTGTGGTCGCAGCGGCCCGCACCCGGCTGGAGCGTCGCGACCAGCCTGAGCGCGGTGATCTCCGACCAGCGCCTTGCACGCACCTTCTACGAGGTGGCGCCGCAGTTCGCCACTCCCACGCGGCCGGCTTACCAGGCGGATGGCGGCCTGCTCGCGTGGCGGCTGGGCGCGTCGATCTCGCGCGACTTCGGCCGCGACTGGACCGTCTTCGCTTTCGGGCGGATCGACACCGTCGCGGGCGCCGCCAACCGGTCGAGCCCGCTGGTGCGCCAGACGACCGGCAGCACCGTCGGCATCGGTGTGTCGTACACGTGGCTGCGTTCCAGCGAGCCGGCGGTCGACTAGCTCAGCAGCGTTACGGCTGGGTTACCGCTGTTGCATGCGTTGGTTGAAATCGGCCGGATGCTCAACGAAGCTGAGCCATTCGTGCGATCGCCTGCTACAGAGGGGAGCCGGAACGTGAAGAAAAAACGAACCATCGCGCCGCCCACATCCCAGGAACCGGCCCGCCCGCCCAGCGGCCTGGTTCGCGGCCTGCTGGCCCGCCTGCGGCGGCGCCAGATCAGCGAATTGCCACCCGCCGGCCAGCGTAGCGGCGAAGGCACCGAAAGCCTGGCGCCGTACCTCGAGCAGGGCCGCATCAGCCGTCCGGCGCCGCTGGAGTGACGCCGGCAGAGCGGCCCGATTTGCGCATCGCCTTGTAATTTTCTCGACGCAGCCGCTGCGACCTGCGGATGCCCAGCCATCCGTGCGCCGGGCGGTGCGCGACCGTGCCCCCGCCGGCATGGCCGGGTTGGCCTTTGCACTCTGTTGCCACGCGCGCCGCGGCGGCTTGCCAGCATCGCGCTTCTCTTTCCAGCGAACCCAAGGACAAGCACACATGCAAGCCAATCTCCCCCGAATCGCCGCGTACGTAGCAGGTGGTCTGCTCCTGGCTCGCCTGCTCAGGCGCGAGCGCTCGCCCCTGGATGAAGTCGATATCGAGTTGCGCGAGTCCGCCCGCGAGCTGCCCCTGGCCAGCATCGCGCTGGCCGCGGTGGGCTTCGTCGCCGGCGGCGTCTTCCTGACGAACCAGATGCGCGGACGCACGTCGGGCGCGTCGACCGTCGAGGAATCGATCGACCTGAACGTGCCGGTGAGCACCGCGTACAACCAGTGGACGCAGTTCGAGCAGTTCCCGCGGTTCATGACCAGCGTCGAACAGGTCAAGCAGGTCGACGACACGCACCTGCACTGGCGCGCCGTGGTGGCCGGCAAGGTCAAGGAGTGGGACGCCGAGATCACCGAGCAGATCCCCGACGAGCGCATTGCCTGGCGCAGCACGGACGGCGTGACGAATGCGGGCGTCGTCACTTTCCACAAGATCGCCGACAACCGCACCCGGGTGATGCTGCAGATGGACTACCAGCCCGAGACGGCGGCCGAGAAGGTCGGCGACGCGCTCGGCGGCGTCAAGCTCACCACCAAGGGCAACCTGAAGCGCTTCAAGCAGCTGGTGGAAGAGCGCGGGCAGGAAACCGGGGCCTGGCGCGGCACGGTCACGCAGCACTGAGCGCACCGCGCGGCCTCTCGTCGCGGCGAAGGGGTATTCGCCATGCCCCATACTCGCGCCCTTTGGCGGGAGGCCCGATGAATTTCTGGACGGAAGAACTGGCGCTGGTGGAAGCCGCCGCGCTGCGCATCGAGGCCCTGGAAGCTGCGGCCGAGACTCGCTTCGACAGCATGCATGCCGCGGCGTCGGCGCGCGGCACGGCGGATGACGCTCTCGGCACGCCGGAGTTCAAGGCGTGGATGGACGCTCGCGCCGACACCGATGCGGCCTGGGGCCGCTGGGCGCAGGTGATGGACGCGCGTCCGCAACCGTCGCAGCGTTCCTGAGGAACGCAGGCAGGCCGCGCAAAAGCGCGGGGCCGGGCCGGATCAATTCGCCATCTTTACGTTGGGGCGCGTCTTTTTGCAGGCGCACGGCCTCATAATGCGGGAGCGCCTCTCGAGGCGCTTTTTCCTGCGGTGACCAGTCTGCCTCGCCTTCCCGAACGACCCCATGAGTTTGTGATTGCATCCCGGCTCCATCGTGGATCCCTCACTTTTCATGGAGTCCTTATGGGCAACAAACTCTACGTGGGCAACCTGCCCTACACCTTCAGCGACAGCGACATGGAACAGGCGTTCAGCCAGTTCGGCGCCGTCAGCAGCGCAAAGATCGTCACCGACCGCGACAGCGGCCGCTCCAAGGGTTTCGGCTTCGTCGAGATGTCCAACCCGGCTGAAGCCAAGGCGGCCATCGAAGGCATGAACGGCCACCAGCTCGGCGGCCGCGGCCTCGTCGTCAACGAAGCGCGCCCGATGGAGCCGCGCGCTCCCCGCAGCGGCGGCTTCGGCGGCTCGCGCGGCTACTGATCTCGCCAGGGCGGCCGGCTTCGCGCCGGTGCGCCCGACTTCAGTTCGCCTGGCGCCGCGGTTCGCCGCGGCGCCATCCCTGCTTGAACACCGAATGCGTGCCTAGGCATGCCAAAGGAATCCATTGGCGAAAGAAGATCTCATCGAAATGCGCGGCCGAGTGGCCGAAATCCTTCCTGACTCGCGCTGCCGCGTCGTGCTGACCAACGGGCATGAACTCGTGGCCTACACCGGCGGCAAGATGAAGAAGCACCGCATCCGCATCATCGCGGGCGACGACGTCACGCTCGAGATGTCGCCGTACGACCTGAGCAAAGGCCGGATCATGTTCCGGCACCTGCCCGAGCGCAGGAACGACGGCCCGCGGCCGCCCTCGCGCCGCTGAGCCCTCTCGCGGTCCGCGCCGACCGCGAATCGCACCCGACTCAACCCCGCAGCAGCACAGCGCCTGCGGGCACGCTGTTCTGCAGGCTGGCGCAGGACGCCGGCGCCGACTGCTGGCTGGCGGGCACGCCCGGCACCCAGACCCGGCAAGTTCCCGGCGCAGGGTAGTACCCAGGCGGAATCTCCAGCGTGATCGGAGCCCCCGCAGCGGGTGGCGCGCCCATCACCACCGGCGGCGGCGCCTGCACGACCGGAGCCGGCGTGGTGACCACCACGGGACGCGCTGCACACGCGGCGAGCGTCGCGGGCAGCAGGACGAATGCGCACAGGCGAAGCAGATTCATATCGGGTTCTCCGAAGATGTGCCTGCCATCATGGAAGCGCTGGGCGTATCCATGTCGCTCAACCCGAAGCAATTGCATCCGGCCGATACAGAGCAGTCACTGCGCCGGCTCGTCCCCACCGAACAGGTCGCCGAGGCTCTTGCCGCCACCGCCTTGCGATGGGCCGGACCGCGGCGTCCCCTTCGGATATTCCTCCGCGATCCGGTCCTCCCAGTAGGTCGCCGCATTCGGCGCACTGCACAGCCGCCGGAACACCTCCTGCGGCACGTGCTTGTAGGCCAGCACGTTGCCGTTGTCGAAGTGCAGGTCCAGCTGTTGTGACGCCGGGTCGTAGTCGGCCTTGCGCAGGCGGCCGGCGTTGAAGGTGCGGACAGGCATGGGCCACTCCAGGCAAGTCTTCGATGCGGGACAGTCTACGTAGGCACGCGATTACGGCAAGCCGCGACGGCCTCCACTCCTTTTCGCCGGCTGCGCGGCATACGGTGTCGCGTCACCCACCCAAGGAGAAAACCCCATGGCCCAACAGGACGCCTGCACCCTGCTCGACGACGACCACAACAAGGTGGCCCGGCTGTTCCAGCAGTTCAAGGCCGCGCACCAGCCCAACGAGAAGCGCATGCTCGCCCAGCAGATCTGCCACGAGCTGACCGTGCATACGCAGATCGAGGAAGAGATCTTCTATCCGGCCTTCCAGCAGGCCACCGGCGACGAGAGCCTCATCCAGGAATCGAACCGCGAGCACCAGGAAGCGCGCGAGCTGATCGCGAAGGTCGAAGGCAATCCGCAGCCGGACGACCGCGTGATGCTGGAGCTGGAAGACGCCGTGCTGCACCACGTCAACGACGAACGGGAGAAGATGTTCCCGAAGGCCCGCAAGGCCCAGGGACTGGACCTGTTCCAGCTGGCCGACCGTCTCGAGCAGCGCAAGTCCGAACTGATGGCGGCCCACCCGGCCTGACGGCGAGTTGCGACCAGCGCAGGCCCGGGCGGATCTCCGGGCCGGCGGAGGATCCCCATGGACCGACCCGCGATCACCGAAACCCTCACCACGCCGGTGCTCGGCGAGTACGACGTGATCGTCGCCGGCGGCGGCGCTTCCGGACTGATCGCAGCGGTCGCGGCTGCGCGCTGCGGCGCCCGCACTGCGGTCGTCGAGCGCGCCGGTTGCCTGGGCGGCACCGGCACGTCGGGCATGGTGGCGCAGTGGATCGGCCTGTTCAACGGCAGCGTGCGCTGCGTGGGCGGCATCGGCTTCGAACTCACGCAGCGCGTGCAGGCCGCAGGCGGCAGCGAGGGCTTTCGCCGCTACACGCTGGCGGAGGCCAGCGCCAATCCGGTGACCATCACCAACTTCCCATTCAACCCGGAGGTGGTGAAGATCGTCGCCGACGAGATGGCGAGCGAAGCCGGCGTCGACGTGTACCTGCATTCTCGCGTCGTGCGCGCCCTCGTCGAAGGCAGGCGCGTGCAAGGCCTGGTGGTGGAGAACGTCGGCGGCCGCGGCGCGCTGCGCTCGGCCATGCTGGTCGATGCGACCGGCGACGCGGTCGTCGCCTCCGCGGCCGGCGTGCCGTGCGTCGGCGAAGAGCCCGAACTGCAGCACAAGCGCCAGCCCTGCACGCTGGTCTTCCGCATGTCCAACGTGGACGTGCGCACCTTCCGCGCCATGCCGCGCGAGCAGAAACGCGCCATCGCACTGGAAGGCCTCAAGGAAGGCCGGCTCGCGTGGGAAAGCCTGTCGTTCTGCAGCACGCCGGGCGAGCTGGACGCGGTGTGCCTCATGAGCCGCATCCACGGCATCGATGCGCTGGACCCGCGCGACCTGACGCGCGCCGAGCAGACCGGCCGCCAGCAGATCAAGTCCATCGTCAGCTTCCTGCAGGAGCGCGTGCCGGGCTTCGAGCGATCGCTGCTGGGCGGCATCGCCGAACGGGTGGGCATCCGGGAGACGCGGCGCATCGTTGGGCGCCACACCCTGACGACGGAAGACATCGTCGGAGGCCGGCGGTTCGCGGACGCGGTGGCGCTCGGCGCCGGCCCGATGGACCTGCACGAGGCCGGCGGCACCGGCGTCGACCTGTGGATGCCGCCCGCTCCCTTCGAGATCCCGCTGGCCTGCCAGCTGCCGCAGGAGATGGAGGGCCTGGTCGTCACCGGCCGCGCGATCTCCGCCACGCGAGAGGCCAACGGCGGCGCACGCCACATGGGCACCGCCATGTGCCTCGGCCATGCGGCGGGCGTCTATGCCGCGCTGGCCTCGCGCGGCGAGGCGAGCCTGCAGGAGCCGGCGCCCGAGAAGGTGCGGCAGGTGCTTCGCAACCAGAAGGCGCTGGTGTCGTCGGACGACGCGATGGCGGCCGCGGCGAACGACACGCCCATCGTCGCGCGCGCGGCCTGACACCACACGCCGGAACACCACCTCGAACAACAGCCCAGGAGAACGGCGATGCAAGACATGAACCGACGCACCGCTGTCGCCGCCCTGCTCGCCCTCGGCGCGGCATGCGGCGCGCCCGCCGCATGGGCGCAGGACTTCCCTTCCAAGCCGATCCGGCTGGTGGTGCCCTTCCCGGCGGGCGGGCCGTCCGACACCACTGCGCGGTCGATCGCCGAAGGCCTGGGCAAGGTGCTGGGCCAGCCGGTCGTGGTCGAGAACCGGCCGGGCGCCGGCGCCATCGTCGGCAGCGAAGCCGTGCTCGGGCAGCCGGCCGACGGCCACACCCTGCTGATGGCCAGCAACGTGATCGCGACGGGCAAGTGGCTCTACCCGCAGATGAACTTCGATCCCATGAAGGACTTCCGCGCGGTGGCCGGTGTCTTCCGCAGCCCGCACCAGGTGGCGGTGACGCCGGGCTTCCAGGCCAAGGGCATCCAGGACCTGGTCGCCCTGGCCAAGCAGCAGGACGGCAAGCTGAACTACGCCTCGGGCGGCTCCGGCACGATGCCCCACCTCGGCGCGGAACGTTTCAAGCAGCTGACCGGCGCGCCCATGACGCACATCCCCTACCGTGGCTCGGCGCCGGCCAACACGGCCGTGGTGGCCGGCGAGGTGCCGGTGCACTTCGACATCGAGTTCTCGGTCGGGCAGCTGCTCAAGTCGGGGCGCCTGCGTTCGCTGGGCGTCACGGCGCTGAAGCGCTCGCCCCAGTTCCCCGACGTGCCCACGCTGGACGAACAGGGCATCAAGGGATTCGAGCTCTACTCGTGGTTCGGCATCGTCGTGCGCACCGGCACGCCCGACGCCGTGATTGCCAGGCTGAACCAGGCGCTCAACGAGGCGATGGACGCGCCCGAGTTCAAGCAGCGGCTCGCCGGCCTCGGCGCCGAGAAGATCGGCGGCGCGCCGGCGGTGTTCCAGAAGATGATCAACGACGACTACCAGCTCTGGGGCGAGGTGATCCGCAAGGCCAACATCAAGGTCGACTGAGCGCACCGCGCCGCCTGCAGCTCATCCGAAAGGCAGGCCACGGGTGGAAGTGGCGTCGATATAGTCAGGTTCCCACCTCACTGAGAAGAGTCAAACCATGCAGCCAGTGTCCAACCTCGTTCGCCGCATCTTCTGGAGCCTGATCGCCATCCTGGCGCTGCAGGCTTCCTTCGCCCGCGCGGAAATGCTGGGGCCCGAGGCCGTGCTCTCGCAGCAGCCCGCGACGCTGGCGGAACTCGAACGGGAGAAGGTCAAGCACTTCCTCGACACCACCGCCCTGCAGGACAAGCTGCGCGCGCTGGGCGTCGACGGCCTGAACGCCAGCGCGCGCGTCGACGCGATGACGCCGCAGGAAGTTCACGCCCTGGCGCAGCGCATCGACGCGATGCCCGCGGGTGGCGCCTTCAGCGACCGCGACATCATCCTGATCCTGCTGGTCGCGCTGCTGCTCGTCGTCGTGCTCTGACCTGCCGCGCCGCGCTGAGCGCGGTCAGGGCTGCGCGATCTTGGTCTGCGAGATCGAGGTGGCCGCCAGCTGCACATGCGGGGCGAGCTGCTCCGCCGCCTTGTCCAGGGTCCAGCGGGTCGTCGGCACCGAGATGTTGATGGCGCCGATCGGCACGCCGTGGTGGTCGGTGATCGCCGCCGCCACGGAGATGTCCCCCACCATCGTCTGGTTCATCACCGCCGAGTAGCCCTGCTTCGCGGCCTCGTCGATCCGCTCCAGCAGCAGCTTCGGGTCCGTTTCCGTGAACGGCGTGATTGGTTCCCGCGGCGTGGCCAGCAGGAGCTCCTTGCGCTGCGCTTCATCCAGCCGGGACAACATCGCGCGGCCCGATGCCGTGAACGCCGCGGGCAGGCGATACCCCACGGCAAAGTCGACGTTGACCAGGTGCTTGCCCGGAAAGCGCGCCAGGAAAACGATCTCGTGCCCATCCAGCTCCTGCAGGTTGGACGTCTCGCCCAGCGTGCGGCTGATCTCCAGCAGGTAGGGCGACGCCCGCTCGATCAGGTCGCGCGAGCGCAGGTAGTTGTACGACAGGCGCAGCACCTTGGAAGCCAGGCCGTACAGCGGCGAATCGGGCGGCCGGCGCAGGTACCCCAGCTGCTCCATGGTGTGCACCAGCCGCTGAGTGGCGCTGCGGTCGAGCCCGGCCGCGCGGGCGATCTCCGCCATCGTCATCATGCGCTGCGTGCCCTTGAAGGCTTCCAGCACCTGGAAGGCCTTCTCCACCGAGCCGACGAAGAGTGACGAGCGTTCCGCCCGCGTCGCCTTGCGCGGGCCGGCGGCGGGCGGCGTCTTGCTGGGCGAAAGGCGTGCGCTGGCCATGAGCTCAGGCGAGCTGCGCCTCGGCGCGCAGGCAGGCGCCCAGCTCGGAGCGCAGGCGCTGCTGCAGCTCGGAGGCCGGGGCCAGCAGCGGATCGAGCACGCGCGGCGCGCTCACGCCCACCAGGTCCAGCACCGACTTCAGCGGGCCGGGGTTGGTCTCCGCGAACGCCATGTCCAGCAGCGGGATCAGCTTGCGGTGCATCGCCATCGCGTCAGCGGTGCGCCCGGACTTTCCCAGCTCGTAAAGCTTGCGCCAGGTGCGCGGCAGCACGCTGGCGGTGACGACGATGCCGCCCTTCGCGCCGCCCGCCATGTGCAGCGGGAACAGCGTGTCCTCGCCGCTGAAGACGCTGAAGCTCTCGTCCACGCCGGCCACTACCTTGAGGAAGTGGTACATGTCCGTGTTGCAGGCCTTCATGCCGATGATGTTGTCATGCCGCGAGAGCTCGTGCAGCACCTCTGGCGCGATCGCGATGCGCGTGCGGTACGGGATCTCGTAGATCATCACCGGCACCGGCGAGGCGTCGGCATAGCGCAGGAAGTAGTCGCGGATGCCGCGCTGCGTCGGCGTCGTGTAGTAGGGCGTGAGCACCATCAGCGCGTCGACGCCCGCGGCGGCGAAGGCTTTGCCGGCGGACAGCGCGTCGTGGAAGCCGGGATCGAGGATGCCCGCCACCACCGGGATGCGCCCGCCCGCGGCTTCGGCGCAGACGCCGGCCATCCGCACCCTCTCCTCACGAGGCAGTGCGCCGTATTCTCCGGTGCCGCCCAGCGGCACGACGCCGTCGATGCCCTGCTCGAGCAGGTAGGCCATCAGCTGGCGCGTGGCGGCCTCGTCGATGCGGTCTTCCGCCGTCACCGGCGTGGGGATGGCGGGGAAGATGCCGCGCAGGCGGGCGGCGGTGAGTCTTTGGGTCATGGTCATGGGGTCTGGCGGGCGGCCCGGCGCCGCAGCCACTCGGCCAGCGCGATCAGGGCGCCGACGAAGGCGAAGAGGCAGGTGGAGACGGCAGCGATCACCGGCGAGATCTGCAGCGTCACCTCGTCCCAGAACTGCTTGGGCAAGGTGGCGCTGAGCCCGCCCGAGGCGAACAGCGAGATCGTGAGCTCGTCGAAAGACGTGGCGAAGGCGAACAGGAAGGACGAGAACAGGCCCGCTGCCAGGATCGGGAAGGTCACGTGGCGCAGCGTCTGCCAGGGCGTCGCGCCCAGGCTCTGGGCGGCGAGGTCCAGCCTCGTGTCGTAGTTGCGCAGCACGGCCATCATGGTCATCACGACGTAAGGCACGGCGATGACGGTGTGGCCGATCATCAGGCCCACCGAGGTGCCGACCAGGCCGACGCGGGCGAAGAAATAGAACATGCCCACTGCGATGATCATGCGCGGGATGATGATGGGCGACAGCACGAAGGCCAGCAGCAGCGACTTGCCGCGCATGCGCGAGCGCACCAGCAGGAAGGCCGCGGGCGTGCCGATCAGCATGGCCGCCGTGGCCGCGCCCAGGCCCACGATCAGCGAGCGCAGCGCCGCCTGCATCCACAGGGGCGAAGCGATCAGGTCCTTGTAGTGCGCCAGCGTGAATCCGGTGGGCGGCCAGTTCAGGCCCGACTTGCCGGCGAACGACAGCGGGATCATCAGCAGCGCCGGCACGCTGAGGAAGAACAGCACCAGCACGGCCACCGTGCGCAGCGGGAAGGAGCGACCCGGCTGGACTTCGCGCCGCCTGCGCGGCATCAGCGCGATGAGCCAGTCGCTCACCGATCCCAACCCACCGAGCACCGCATCGCCCACGTGGTGCAGCGGCCCGCGCCGGGTGGTGGTCTTCTGGACCGATTCGCCGGTCATCGACGACAGCCCGAGCAGCCGGTCATACAGCACGAACACCGCGAGCGTGACCACCAGCAGCAGCACCGAGATCGCTCCCGCGAAGCCCCAGTTCATGGTCTGCAGCACCTGCTCGATGATCAGCTGCGTGATCATGGTCTCGCGCCGGCCGCCCAGCAGCGCCGGCACGATGAAGAAGCCGACCGCCGTCACGAAGACCATGATCGCGCCGGCGGCGACGCCGGGCATGGAGAGCGGGAAGTAGATGCGCCAGAACGCGGTGCCCGGCCGGGCGCCCAGCGTCAGCGCCGCACGAGGCAGGTTGCGGTCGATGTTCTCCATCACGGAGAGCATCGTGAGCACGGCCAGCGGCATCAGCGCATGCACCATGCCGACCAGCACGGCGCCCATGCTGTACAGCAGGTTGGACGGCGTCTCCTGCAGCCCCGTGGCGGTCAGCAGCTGGTTGACGACGCCATTGCGGCCCAGCATCACGATCCAGGCGAATGCGCGCACCAGGAAGCTGGTCCAGAACGACAGCAGCACCCAGAACACCCAGCCGGCCTTGCGGTCCTTCTCCAGCGAGGAGATCAGGTAGGCGACCGGATAGCCGGCCACCACGGACAGCAGCGTGGTCCACAGCGAGATCTTCAACGTGATCAGCATCACGTTGACGTACACCGAGGACGCGAACAGCTGCCGGTACTTGGCCAGCGTGAATGCGCCGTCGCTGTAGATGCTCAGCAGCAGGAGCTGGCCGACCGGGTAGACCAGCAGCACGACGAACACCAGCACCAGCGGCGCCGCCAGCAGCATCGGTCGCACCCACTCGGGCCGGCGGCGCGCGGCCGGGACCGCCGGCGCTGGAGCGGCGATCGACGTCATGCCTGCTCCGGAACCGCGACGGCGTCGCCCCCGGCCCAGCCCAGGTGCACCTGGCTGCCGATGGCGTGGCGCGAGGCCGCGGCCGACGTTGGATAGGACAGCACCACCGGCTCGTCGCCGGCCGCCGGCGCCGTGACATAGAGCTTGGTCAGGCTGCCGGTGATCATGCTGTCCAGCACGGTGCCGCGCAGCACGCCTTCGCCATTGCCCACCGTCACGTTCTGCGGACGCACCATCACGCGCACCTTGGCGCCCGGCGCGATCGGTCCGTGCGCGACGGCCTTCGCGCGGGTGCCGCCGTCGGCCAGGGCAACCTCCACATCCATGCCCGAGACACCGGTCACCGTGCCGGCGAACAGGTTGGACTCGCCGAGGAAGTCCGCCACGAACAGCGTGCGCGGACGGAAGTACAGGTCGGACGGCGTGCCGAGCTGCTCGATGCGCCCGGCGTTCATCAGGCAGATGCGGTCGGACATCGTCATCGCCTCTTCCTGGTCGTGCGTGACGTAGACGACCGTGGTGCCCGTCTCGCGGTGGATGCGCTTGATCTCCAGCTGCATCTGGTCGCGCAGCTTCTTGTCCAGCGCGCCGAGCGGCTCGTCCATCAGCACGATGGACGGCTGGTACACCAGGCAGCGGGCCAGCGCGATGCGCTGCTGCTGGCCGCCGGAGAGCTCGCGCGGGAAGCGCGTGGCGACATGCGGCAGCCGCACCAGCTCCAGCGCCTGCGCGGCGCGCTTCGCCGCCGTGGCGCCGTCCACCTTGCGCATCTTCAGCGGAAAGGCGATGTTCTCCGCGATCGTCATGTGCGGGAACAGCGCGTAGTTCTGGAACACCATGCCGATGTCGCGCTCGTACGGCGCGCCGTACGTGACGTCCTGGCCGTTGATCAGGAGCTGCCCGCCATCGGGCACGGACAGCCCGGCGATCAGGCTCAGCAAGGTGGTCTTGCCCGAGCCCGAAGGCCCGAGCAGCGTGAGGAACTCGCCCTGCGCCACCTGCAGATCGGTGGGCGCCAGCGCCGCGAAGGAGCCGTAGCGCTTGGTCAGGCCGGTGATCGCGAGCTTGGGTGTCGGCATGGCGGGTTCCTCTCCTCCCCTTCAGGTCACTTCAGGACCCAGGCGTTGAACTTCTCGGTGACGGCGGCCTGGTTCTCGAGCCAGTACTTCGCATCGATCTGCACGCCGCTCTTGATGTTGTCCGGGTGGGTCGGGCAGTTCTTCGCGATGTCGGCCTTGATGTGCTTGAAGGCTTCGGGCTGCGTCACGCCTGCGGGGAAGTACTCCGTCAGCGAAGCCATGCGCTTGGGATCGGAAGCGAACTTGATGAACTCGCGGCAGGCGTTCGCGTTCGGCGTGCCGGCCAGGATCGACCAGTTGTCCACGCCCCAGAGGTTCTGGCCCCATGCGATGGCCACCGGCGCGCCGTCGGCCATCGCGGCTTGCGGACGCGAGACCCAGGTGGCGATCATGTCCACTTCGCCGGACTTGAGCATCTGCTCGCACTGCGCGCCGGAGTTCCACCACACATCGACCTTGGGCTTGATCTGGTCGAGCGACGCGAATGCCTTGTCCAGGTTCAGCGGGTACAGCTGCGAGGTGGGCACACCCGAGGCCATCGAGGCCTCCTCCAGCGTGTCGAACGGGTGCTTGCGCAGCGCGCGGCGGCCGGGGAAGTCCTTCACGTTCCAGAAGTCGGCCCAGGAGTTGGGCGCCTTGCGGCCCTTGAAGGCATCGGTGCGGTAGGCCAGCACGGTGCTGTACACGTTGGTGCCGACGCCGTACGGCGACATGAAGTGCGCCGGGATCGTCTTGACCGCCGGGTCCTCCTCGAGGCCGTGCTTCTCCAGGTAGACCTTGCCGCCTTGCGTCAGCAGCAGGATGGCGGGCTGGCTGATCTTGGCCATGTCCCAGGTGTAGTTCTTCGTCTCCACCATGCTGCGGATCTGCGCCACCGGCTCCGCGTTGGCCTGCACGCCCACGACCTCGATGCCCGTCTTCTCGGTGAACGGCTTGTAGTACACGGCGCCGTACGCCTTGGTGTAGATGCCGCCGTCGTCGCGCACCACGATGCGCTTGGACTGCGCCCGTGCGTACTGCAGCACCGCGGGCGCGCCGAGCGCCCCGATGCCGACTGCTGCCGCCTGGAGGGCTCGCCGCCGAGAAGGGTTGTGGAGGGTCTGGTTCATGAAGGTCTCCTGGTGGACCGCTTAGCGCGGCGGGTTGGACGCGGCCGGTAGCAGGCGGCCGGGGTTGAGAAGCTGTTGGGGATCGAGCAGCGCCTTGATGCCGCGCATCAGGTCGATCTCGACCGCGGGCTTGAACAGCGCCATCTCCTGCGTGAGCACCTGGCCGACGCCGTGCTCGGCACTGAAGGTGCCGCCCAGCGAGTGCGCGACTTCGTTGACGGCGTGCTTGACCTGGTGCGCCACCGCGTCGGCGTCGGGCCAGGAGCGCCATTGCTCGAAGCTGGCCTGCGGGATGAAGTGGACGTTGCCGTCGCCGAGGTGGGCCACGATGATGATCGGCGCGCCCGGCACGACGGCATGGGCCGCCTGCGTGGCGCGTTCGATGAACGCGGGCACGGCCGAGACGGGCACGGCGCAGTCGGTATTGATGCCCATTCCGGCCTTCTTGTTGCCTTCCGAGACGCTGTGCCGCACTTCCCAGAACGCCGCGCGCTGGGCGCCGCTGGTGGCGACCACCGCGTCGTGCACCAGGCCGGCCTCGGAGCCCTGCTCCAGCACCTGCTGGAGCGCTTCGTGCAGGACATCTTCGCCACCGGTGTCGGCCAGCTCGACCAAAACGTGCCAGGCGTGCGACACCGGCAGCGGCGCGCGCCGGCCGGGCACGTGGTCGACCACGATCTTCAGCTGCACGTCGTTGATCATCTCGTAGGCCGACAGCACGCCACCGCAGCGCTGCTGGAACAGGCCCAGGACGTCCAGCGCCGCCTGCGGCGAGGCCACCGCGATCCAAGCCACGGCGTGCGCAGTCGGCAGCGGGTGCAGCTTCAGCGTGGCGCCGGTGATCACGCCCAGCGTGCCTTCGGAGCCGATGAACAGGTGCTTGAGGTCCAAGCCGGTGTTGTTCTTGCGAAGGGCGTACAGGCCGTCCCAGACGCGGCCGTCGGGCAGCACGACTTCGAGGCCGAGGACGTTGTCGCGCGTGTTGCCGTAGCGCAGGACGCCGGTGCCGCCGGCGTTGGTCGCGATGTTGCCGCCGATCTGGCAGGAGCCCTCGGCCCCCAGGCTCACCGGGTAGAGCCGCCCCCGCTCCGCCGCCGCCTGCTGGATGGCCGCGAGGACGCAGCCCGCGTCGACCACCATCGAATTGTTGGCCTCGTCGATGGTGCGGATGCGGCGCATCCGCGCGAGGCTGACCACGACGGCGGGCTCCGCGTCATTGCGCGGCACCGCCCCTTCGCACAGGCTGGTGTTGCCGCCCTGGGGCACGACCGGCACCCGGGCCTCGTGGCACGCCTTCATCACGGCCGAGACCTGGGCAGTGCTGGACGGCAGCACCACGCAAGCGGCGCGGCCCCGGTAGCGACCGCGCCAGTCCTCCACATAAGCGGCGACATCGGGCTCCGCAGTGAGCACGGCATCCTGGCCCAGCAGGGACTGCAGCTGTGAAACGAGGGACATCAGGCGGCCTTCGGCTTGCGAAGGGCGGATGGTGCGCCAATCGGGATGAGAATTCAAGTAACCGCGTATCGAGCTTCACTAATTGCATTGCAATCGGTTCGCGAGACTCTTCTGTGCGGCTTTTTGCGCTGGTCGCGCAGCGCGACGCGCAAAGCGCGGACGTCAGCGCGTCGCCGCCAACGAGGCAGGCTCGCTCAACTCCTGCCAACGCTGCGCGCCGAACCAGTCGCGCAAGGCCGTCGCTCCGCGCGGCGACAAGCCGAGAGCGCGCGACCTGGGCTGCTGCAACAGCCAGCCTTGTTGCAGGCAATGCGCGCACAGCATCGCGCCGAGGCGGCCGGCCAGATGCATGCGCCGCTCGCCCCAGTCCAGGCACGGCCGGCAGGGCGGGCGCTTTGCCGATCCCTGCTCGCGAAGGGCGACGTCTTGCAAGCCCAGGCTGGCGAGCGCCGCCGCGGCCCGATCGGTCACCACCGCGGTCTCGCCTTCCAGCAGCACGGCGCGCTCTTCCACCAGACGGTCGGCGATCGCAACGGCCAGGCGGCCCGCGAGGTGGTCGTAGCAGGTGCGCGCGAAGCGCAGCGCAGCATCGCGCGGCCCCACCAGCGGAGCCACCGCCGATTGCTGCGCGACGGCCAGTTGCATCAAGCCTTCCAGCACGCGCGCGACTTCCGCAGAAGCCAGCTGGTGGTAGCGGTGGCGGCCCTGGCGGTTGACGCGCAGCAGCCCGCCTTCCACCATCAGCCCCAGGTGCCGGCTGGCCGTGGCCGGCGTGATTCGCGCGGCGGTGGCGAGCTCGTGCGCGGTGAGCGAACGCCCGTCCATCAGCGCCAGCAGCATGCCCGCGCGGGCCGGCTCGCCCACCAGGGCGGCGATGCGGGCGAGCTGGTTGGTGTTCATGCGGCCAGTGTGCACCGGCCGCGGCCGCGATGATTCGTTCCGCGGCGAAGTGTCGGGCGCACAGACCGGGCACGATGGCGGTTCGCGAACAAAACGGAGACCCCGAATGCAGATCACCTGCTTCATCCGCTACCAGGTCGACCCCTTCCAGCGCGAGGCCTTCCGCGCCTACGCGCAGGCGTGGGGCCGGATCATCCCGCGCTGCGGCGGGCACCTGCTGGGCTACTTCCTGCCGCACGAGGGCACGAACGACATCGCCTGGGGCCTGATCGGCTTCGACAGCCTGGCCGCGTACGAGGCCTACCGGGCGCGCCTGCGCGCCGACCCAGAAGGCCGCGAGAACTTCGCGCGGGCGCAGGCACAGCGCTTCATCCTGCGCGAGGAGCGCAGCTTCTGCGAAGCGGTGCCGCAGACGCTGGACCAGCGGCCGGCCGGGAGCGCCTCATGATCGCGGTGATCTTCGAGGTGCTGCCGCGGGATGGACGGCAGCAGGACTACCTGGACGCCGCCGCCGGGCTGCGGCCGCTGCTGGAGCAGGTGGACGGCTTCATCTCGATCGAGCGGTTCCAGAGCCTGGCCGATCCGCGCAAGCTGCTGTCCCTGAGCTTCTGGCGCGACGAGGAAGCCGTGGCCCGCTGGCGCAACCTGGAGGCGCACCGGCTGGTGCAGCAGTTCGGCCGCGAACAGGCTTTCGCCGACTACCGGCTGAGCGTCGCGCAAGTGGTGCGGCGGTACGGCATGGAAGACCGCGAACAGGCGCCGGCCGATTCGCGGTCGCGGCACGAACGCCGTGACGTGTGAGCCCGTCCGCTATTCGGCCGTGATCTTCGCGGTCTGGATCGTCTTGGCCCAGAACGCCGTCTCGCGGTCCACCAGCGCCGCGAGTTCCGAAGGCGGCAGGTAGCGCAGTTCGATGCCCGCGGTCGTGGCGCGCGTGCGCGTCTCGGGCTGCTCGAGCGACTGCTTGATCGCGGTGGTCAGCCTGTTGACCACGTCCGGCGGCGTGCCCGCCGGCGCGAAGATGGCCACCCACGCTTCCAGTTCGAAGCCCTTGAGGCCGGCTTCGGTGGTGGTGGGCACCTGCGGCAGGCCCGGATGGCGCGCCTTGCTGGTCACCGCCAAGCCCTTCAACTTGCCGGCCTGGATGTGACCCATCACCGAGGGCGGCGTGGTCATGAACACCTGCACCTGGCCCGAGAGCACGTCCTGGATCGCGGGTCCGGAGCCGCGGTACGGGATGTGGACCATGCTGGTGCCGGTCTGCATCTTGAACATCTCGGTGCCCACGTGCGACAGCGAGCCGTTGCCCTGCGACGCATAGCTCAATCGCCCGGGGTTCTTCTTCAGGTACGCGATGAACTCCTGCAGGTTGTTGGCCGGCACGGAGGGATGGACCGCGATCGCGTTGGTGGCCGCCGTGATCAGGGCCACCGGCGCCAGGTCCTTCTGCGACCACGGCATCTTGGGGAAGAGCGATGGGTTGCCCACGTGGTACGCCGAGTACGAGGCCAGCAGCGTATAGCCGTCGGGTGCGGCGCGCGCCACATTGCCGTAAGCCACGTTGCCGCTGGCGCCGCCGCGGTTGTCGATCACCACCGGCTGGCCGAGCACGCGCGAGAGCGGATCACCCAGCAACCGGGCCGAGCCGTCCACCAGCCCGCCGGGCGGGTTGGGCACCACGATCGTGATCGGTTTGGCCGGAAAGGTTTGGGCCGCGGCCAGGCTGCAAGAGAGCCCGGTGGCCAGAGCGCCGGCCCAGGCCAGCAGCTTGCGTCGGGTGGTGGTCATGCTTGTCTCCTTCGTCATGGGTGATTCCTGGCCTGCCCGCCGCATCGGTCAGCGAGCCGGTTCGGCGGCCCGTTCGAACCACGGCCGAGAGCGGTCGTGCCACGCATTGATCGCAATCCGCGAGCCCGCCTCCAGGCGCACGGGCGCTTCGAACGCGTAGATCGTGTGCTGCCAGTTGGACACCGGCTTGCGCGCGGAGGGATGGTTCTCGTAGACGATGCCGTTGCCGAAGTCGAGCCGGATCCACTGGATGAGTCCGTGGCACACGCCGGCTTGCGTCACGGCCACCTGGATGCGCTTCTTCTCGGCGGGAAAGCTCGTCTGCTTCAGGAAATCGAAGCGGAAGGCTTCGACCGGCTCGCTCATGAGGGCTGGCGCGAGATCCTCGCGATAGAGCGGCCGCTTCCTCGGCTGGATCGCGTTGAACTGGCTCAAGTCGAAGCCGAAGGATTCGGCGACGTGAAGGTTTTTCGCGAGGTCTTCACCGGTCACCAGCGCAACCATGATGCTGGCCGCCGCCGGCAGGATCTTTCCGCCGGGCTTGAGCAGGCGGACCTTGGCATCTTCGATCGCGGAGAGCACGTTCTCGCCGAGCAGTTCGCTCGAGAAGATCTCGTGCACCAGGACGTCGGCCTTGCCCGGCAGGTCCTGCCCGAGCTGCACGGCCTGCGAAGGCTTGGCCAAGACCGTGACCCGGTCCGCGTAGCCGTTGCGCTCCACGATCCTGGTGGCGGTGTCGGCCACCAGCGGCACGGCCTCGCAGGTGAACACCTTCTTCGCGCCGAGCCTCGCGGCCATCATCGCCAGCAGACCCGAGCCCGTGCCGATCTCCAGCACCGTGTCCTGGGACGAGACGGCCGATTGCAGCGCGGCGTGGAACGCCCCGTTGCGCTCCTGCTCGTTCATCATGGGCACGTGCCAGATCGGAACCATCTGGCTCAGGAGCCACTCGGCCCCTAGCTTCGCGGTGAGGCTGTCCGGGTCCGCGCGCAAGACATCGCGACACAGCTCGATGGCCTCGGGCCCGCGGTTCGATTCGAGCAGGCAGGTCGTCGCCTTCTTCAGCGTCGCCGCGTCACCGGGCGCGATCGCCAGCGCGGCCTTGTAGTCGGCTGCAGCCTCCAGCAGCCGCCCCTCGCCTTGCAACGAATCGCCGCGCTGCACCCGCGAGCGGGCGAGTTCCGGCGCCAGCGAAGGATCTGCGCCGATGGCCTTGCGGGCCAGGCGCAGCCCTTCGTCGAACTCGTTCAGCTGGAACTTGCAGTCCGCGAGGTTGGCCCAGCCGCCGGCATCGTTCGGGAACTTGTCCGTGTAGGTCGCGAACGTGGCCGCGGCTTCATCGAAGCGCTTCAGTTCCTTCTCGCAAGCGCCGATGTTGAAGAGGATCTCGCCGTCTTCCCTGTCCGGATTGCGCAGCGCACGAAAGAGCTCCAGCGCGCGCGTGTAGTTGCCGGTGAGGGCGTGCATCTTGGCGCACAGCCTGCGCGCCGCGAGGTTGGACGGCTCTTGCCGGCACAAGGCCTCGCACTCGGCGATGGCCTGCGCATGCCGGCCTTCGCGGAAGCCTTGCTTCACCCGGTCGAGTGTCGAATTCATGGGACCGATGCGCCCGCGGATCAGGAAGCCAGCGCGGTGCCCAGGCGTGCGACACCTTCGCGGATCTTTTCCACGTCGGCCGTCGCGAACGACAGCCGCAGGGCCGCGCGATCCGGTTCCTTCGCGAAGAACGGCGCGCCGGGAACGAAGGCCACGCCCTTCTCGATCGCGCGTTTCGCGAACTCGCCCGCATCGCTGATCTTCCCGCCCGCGCCGGTCAGCCGCGCCCAGAAGAACAGGCCGCCCTGGGGCTGCGTGAACTCGATGGCGTCGCCGAGTTCGCGCTTGAGCGAATCGCCCATCGCCTGCGCACGCTCGGCATACACGCGCCGTACGCGCTTCAACGTGTCGGGCATGCGCCCGCTCTTGAGGTATTGCGCCGCGGTCGCCTGCGCGAAGGTGCTGGTGTGCGCGTCGCTGAACTGCTTGCACATCGTGGCCTTGGCCAGCAGCTCGGCCGGCGCGACGAGCCAGCCGACGCGCAGGCCCGGCGAGAGCACCTTGCTCATGCTGCCGCAGTGCGCCAGCCACTCGCGCGAGCCCGGCACCTCGTGGCTCAGGGCCAGCAGCGAAGGCGGCGGCGGCTGCGCAGTGAAGTAGAGATCGCCGTAGGGATCGTCTTCCACGACCAGCGTCTGGTACTTCACCGCCAGCTCCAGCACCTTGCGCCGCCGCTCCAGCGAGAGCAGCGCGCCGCTCGGGTTGCCGAAGGTGGGGATCAGGTAGACGAACTTGGGCTTGTGCTCGCGGATCAGCGCTTCGAGCCGGTCCACCTGCACGCCTTGCGAGTCGATCGGCGCGGACACCAGGTCGGCGCCATAGAGGCGGAAGCACTGGATCGTGGCCAGGAAGGTCGGGCCTTCGACGATGACCTTGTCACCGGGCCCGACCAGCGTCTTGCCCACCAGGTCCAGCGCCTGCTGGCTGCCGGTGGTGACGATCAGCTGCTGCGGCTCCAGGCCCTGCACGCCCTTGCCCTTCTCGAAGGCGGCGAGCTGCGCGCGCAGCGGCTCGTACCCTTCGGTCGCGCCGTACTGCAGCGCACCACCCGGTTCTTCGGCCAGCGCCTTCTGGCTGGCCTCGCGCAGCCCGTCGACGTCGAACATCGCGCTGTCCGGAAACCCGCCGGCGAAGGAGATGATGCCCGGCTTGCCCAGCAGCTTGAACAGCTCGCGGATGGCCGAGGTTTCGACGTTGTCGAGGCGGGATGCGAATGGGAGGGGCATGGGTCGGCAGGGAGTCGTTTGCCGCCTATTGTGGCGTCATCCGCTTCCCGGCCGCGGCGCGTGCACTCGACGCGCGGAACCGCTTCTATTCCGGCTTGTCCTTGTCCGCGTACCCCTTGTCCGCGTACCGCAGCCCCACTGCGTCGTCCTCCGCCCGCCGGCTGTCCGCCTTTGCGCGTTCGCGATCCGCTTCGGCCCCGGGGCTCTCGGTCCAGTCACGGCCGGCGGAAGGCGCCTGGGCCTTGTCGACGGACGCACTGGAGGCCACGGCGCGTTCGCGGGCCGCCTCCGCTGTCCGCTCGGGCGCAGGATCGAAGGCGCTGCTGCGGTCCGAGTAACTCCCCTGCACGCCGCCGCTGCTGCCGGGCAGCGGCCGGTCGACGATCTCGCGCACGGGCTGCTGCCCGGGGCGGTGGTAGACGTTCAGGTCGGCCGCCTGCAGGTCGTGCAGCAAGGCGCGTGCTCTCGCGGCCTCGGCTTCGTCCTCGGTGTCGACCACGAGCACGGTGCAGCCGCGGTCCACGGCGTTCGCGTAGACCTCGTGGTCCCCGCGATCGCGTTCGCCGCCGAACATGCGGACGAAGAAGCCGGCGACCTTGTCGACCATGTCGCGGCTGGCGGCGATCTCCCGGTCCGTGCCTTCCCAGGCCCGCGGGTCCTCGCCCATGGAGTCGGAATCGGTCGGGCCGCGGTGCTGGAGGTGCACGTCGCGGCGGTCGAAGCCGGACTGCAGCAGCCGGTCGCGGGCGCGCTCGGCGACGTCGCGGTGCTCGAACGAGCAGATGGCGGTGTGCATGAGGTACTCCTTTGTCGCTGTACTGCCTTCTTGATAGACCCGGCCGCGGCGCATGGGGAGTGGCCGGCGGAGCCAGCCGGTGTAGGCAGGGGACTACCGTCGGCCTACTCCCTGGGCAACCGCTGCGCCAGCGAGTCGCGCGCCTTGCGCAGCACGGGCAGCATCTCCTCGCGGAACTCCGCCATCGACATGCGTTCGGCGCGCACGGCCATGCTGATCGCGCCGACGGCGCGGCCCTCGCGGTCGAACGCCGGGACGGCGATGGAGCGCACGCCGATCTCCAGTTCGCCGTCGCTCTGGGTCCATCCTTCTTCGCGACCGCGATCGATCAGCGCGAGCACCTCGCGCGAGCGCCAGATGGTTCGCTCGGTGAGCGGCGCCTTCGGCATCAGCTCGATGCGGCGCCGCGCCTCCTCGGCGGGCAGGCTGGCCAGCAGCGCACGGCCGAGCGCCGAGCAGTAGCCCGGCAGGCGCGAGCCGATGGCGAGGCCCGTGGAGAGGCTGCGCCGGGCGGTCGAGCGCGCCACGATCAGCGCGTCGTCGCCCAGCAGCGTGCCGAACGTCGCCGACTGCCGCGTGCGCTCGGCCAGCGCATCGAGCAGCGGCTGGGCCAGTTGCGGAATGGGCCGCGACGCCAGGTACGAGTGCGCGACCAGAAGTGCGCGGGGCGCGGCCCAGAACCGCTTGCCGTCGCTGTCCAGGTAACCGAGCGCATGCAAGGTGTGCAGCGAGCGGCGGGCCGATGCCGGGGTGCTGCCGGCGAGCCGGGCCACTTCGGACAAGGTGAGCCGCGACGCCTCGCGGTTGAAGCAGGTCAGCACATCCAGGCCCTTCTGCAGCGCCGTGACGAAGCTCTTGTCACCGGCGGCGGGCGTGAGCTGCCGAGTCGTGATCGCAGCGGTTTTGCGCATCCGCGTATTTTGCGCATCGCGCAATTTCCGCTTGCCGCGCCCTGGTACGCAGGCGGACACTGGCCGCACCCGCGGAACGAGCGGCCCAACAGGAGACATCGCCCATGACCCAACGCTTCACGCGCCGGCAGGCACTCGCGCTCACCGCGGGCGGCGCCCTCGCCCCGCTCGGGCTGCCGGCCTTCGCGCAGCCCGCCAGGTCGGTACGGCTGATCGTGCCCTTCCCCGCCGGCGGCACGGCCGACGTGCTGCCGCGGCTGATCACCGAGAAGATCCGCAGCCAGTTCCCGAACGGCATCGTCGTGGAGAACAAGTCCGGCGCCGGCGGCAACATCGGCGCGGCGGAGGTCGCACGCGCCGAGCCGGACGGCACCACCTACCTGGTCTCCCCGCCGGGGCCGATCGCGATCAACCACCACCTGTACAAGTCGCTGCAGTTCGACCCCACGAAGTGGGTGCCGGTGACGGTGCTGGCCACGGTGCCCAACGTGCTGGCCGTCAGCAACAAGGTGCCCGCGAAGAACTTCGAGGAGTTCCTGGCCTACCTGAAGGCCAACCCGGGCAAGGTGAGTTACGCGTCGCAGGGCAACGGTTCCACCTCGCACCTGACGGCCAGCCTGTTCATGCAGCTCACCGGGACCGAGATGGTCCATGTTCCCTACAAGGGCACGGCGCCGGCATTGGTCGATCTCGTCGGCAGCAACGTCGACGTGTTCTTCGACAACATCAGCTCCTCGGCCCAGTTCCACACCGGCGGCAAGATCAAGGTGCTGGCGGTGGCCGACCAGCAGCGCTCGCAGGCGCTGCCCAACGTGCCCACCTTCGCCGAGCAGAAGCTGCCAGCGATGAACGCGGTCACGTTCTTCACCATGGTGGCGCCGCCGGGCACGCCCGCGGACGCGGTGGCCTACATGCACAAGGCGGTGTCCGGCGCATTGGCGCTGCCGGATATCCGGCAGAAGTTCCTCGACCAGGGCGCGCAGCCGCGCGGCTGGTCGCCCGAGGAAACCGGCCGCTTCGTCCGCTCCGAGTCGGAGAAGTGGAACAAGGTGATCAAGGCAGCGAACGTGACGGTGGAGTGATGCAGGAAAGCACGATCGAATGGCGGGGGCCGGGCTTCACCCGGATCCCCTACGGCGTCTACAGCGGACCCGCGCTGGCGCAGCAGGAACAGGAGCGCATCTTCCGCGGCGCCACCTGGAACTACCTTTGCCTGGAGGCGGAGCTGCCCGAGGACGGGAGCTTCCGCACCACCTTCGCCGGCGAGACGCCGGTGGTGGTGGTCAAGGACGACGACGGCGAGATCTACGCCTTCGAGAACCGCTGCGCGCACCGCGGCGCGCTGCTGGCGCTGGAGAAGTCCGGCAAGGTGGAGAACTTCCAGTGCGTCTACCACGCCTGGAGCTACAACCGCCAGGGCGACCTGGTCGGCGTCGCCTTCGAGAAGGGCGTCAAGGGCCAGGGCGGCATGCCCGCCTCCTTCTGCAAGGAGGAGCACGGCCCGCGCAAGCTGATGGTGGCGCGCTATTGCGGCCTGGTGTTCGGCAGCTTCAGCGAGGACGTGCCGCCGCTGGAGGAGTACCTCGGCGACGAGATCTGCCAGCGCATCGAGCGCGTGCTGCACAAGCCGGTGGAGGTCATCGGCCGCTTCACCCAGGCGCTGCCCAACAACTGGAAGCTGTACGTCGAGAACGTCAAGGACAGCTACCACGCCAGCCTGCTGCACCTGTTCTTCACGACCTTCGAGCTCAATCGCCTGTCGCAGAAGGGCGGCGTGATCGTCGACGAGAGCGGCGGCCACCACGTGAGCTATTCCATGATCGATCCCGCCGCGGCCGACTCTTCCTACCGCGAGCAGGGCCTGCGCTCGGACGATGCCCAGTACCGGCTCAAGGACCCCAGCGTGCTGGCCGGCTTCCAGGAGTTCGACGACGGCGTCACGCTGCAGATCCTCTCCGTGTTCCCCGGCTTCGTGCTGCAGCAGATCCAGAACTGCCTGGCCGTGCGCCAGGTGCTGCCCAAGGGCGAAGGCCGGTCGGAATTGAACTGGACCTACATCGGCTACGCCGACGACACGCCCGAGCAGCGCACGGTGCGCCTGAACCAGTTGAACCTGGTGGGGCCGGCCGGTTTCATCTCGATGGAAGACGGCGCCGTCGGCGGCTTCGTGCAGCGCGGCATCGCCGGCGCGCGCGAACTGGAGGCGGTGGTGGAAATGGGCGGCGAGGCCACCGGCTCCAGCGAGGGCCGCGCCACCGAAACTTCCGTGCGCGGCTTCTGGAAAGCCTGGCGCCACCACATGGGAGCGTGAGCATGGTGGACGTCCTGGCCATCTGCGCCTTCCATGCGGCGTACGCGCACGCCATCGACAGCGACGAGCTGGAACGCTGGCCGTCGTTCTTCACCGAGCGCTGCCACTACCGCATCACCCACGTGGAGAACGAGCGCGAGAAGCTGCCCGCCGGCATCGTCTACGCCGACTCGCGCGCCATGCTGGAGGACCGCATCGCCGCGCTGCGCGAGGCCAACATCTACGAGCGGCACCGCTACCGGCACCTTCTCGGCATGCCGCTGGTGGAGTCGGCCGACGGCGGCGGCGCGGTGGCGCGCACGCCGTTCATGGTGTCGCGCATCATGCACAGCGGCGAGACCGGGCTGTTCGCCACCGGCGAATACCGCGACCGCTTCGTCTTGCAGGGCAATCGCCTGCTGCTGGCCGAACGGGTCGTGGTGTGCGACAGCACGGTGACCGACACCTTGCTGGCGCTGCCGCTGTGACACGGCGCTTCGCGCCCAACAGCTGAAACCGAATGCCCTACGACATCCGCATCGCCGGCACCGACGTGCAGTTCCCCTGCGAGCCCGGACAGAACGTCCTGGACGCCGCGCTCAAGTCCGGCATCGAGATGCCCTACTCCTGCCGCAAGGGCATCTGCGGCAACTGCGCCGGCCGCGTGACGGCGGGCAGCGTGGAATGCCCGCCACCGGGCGCCGCGATCGAGGCCGGCCAGCACCTGTTCTGCCAATGCCTGCCGCTGGAGAACCTGGAGATCGCGCCGGAGACCTGGCACCGGGTCGACCCTTCCGCGCGCAAGACCTACACGGTCAAGGTGTTCCGCAACACGCTGGCCGCGCCCGACGTCAACGTGCTGCAGCTTCGCCTGCCCGCGGGCCAGCGCGCGAAGTTCCGTGCCGGGCAGTACCTGCAGGTCACGCTGCCGGACGGCAGCCGGCGCTCCTACTCCATGGCCAACCCGCCGCACGAGAGCGACATGCTGCAGCTGCACATCCGGCACGTCGCGGGCGGCCAGTTCACGCAGCTCGTGCCGAATCTCAAGTCCGGCGACCTGCTGGAGGTGCAGCTGCCGTTCGGCGACGTGGAGATCCACGAGGAGGCCACCGGGCCGCTGCTGTGCGTGGCCGGGGGCACCGGCTTCGCCCCGGTGAAGTCGCTGATCGACGACCTCATGAAGAAGGGCGCGCGCCGCGAAGTCACGCTGGTGTGGGGCGCGCGCACGACCGACGGGCTCTACCTGATGCCGGCGGTGGAGCGCTGGAAGAAGTCGCTGCCGGGCTTCCGCTTCGTTCCTGCCGTCGAAGATGCTGCGGGCGCACAGGCGGTGGGCGGCTTCAACGGCCGCGCGGACGAGGCGGTCCGGTCCCTGTTCACCGCCCTTGCCGACCACGACGCGTACTGCTGCGGCGCGCCCGCCATGGTGACGGCGGTGCGCAAGGCCTGCGTGGAGGACCGCGGGCTGGATCCGCACCGCTTCCACGCCGACGTGTTCGTGCCCGGCCCGGCGGCCTGAGGAGACGCGATGATCGAGAAGGAACTGGACATCCCCACCGCCGACGGCGCGATGAACACGTTCATCGTGCATCCCGACGAAGGCGGGCCGCATCCGGTCGTGCTCTTCTACATGGACGCGCACGGCTGGCGCGAAGAGCTGCGCGACATGGCGCGTCGCCTGGCGAGCGTCGGCTACTACGTGGTGCTGCCCAACCTGTACTACCGCCGCAGCCGCGACTTCTGGCTCAAGGCGCGCACGCCCGAGGCGATGGCGCCGATGTTCGAGCTGATGCACAGCCTCTCCAACGCGCTCATGGTGCGCGACACCGAAGCGATGATCCGCTTCGTCGACACGCAGCCGGAGGCGAACGCCGGCCGCATCGGCGCCACCGGCTACTGCATGAGCGGTCCCTTCGTGTTCGCGGCGGCCGCGGCCTTTCCCGAGCGCATCCAGGCCATCGCGGCGTTCCATCCGGCCCAGATGGTCACGGAAGAGGAGGATTCGCCGCACCGCATGACCGACCGCATCCGCTGCGAGACCTACGTCGCCTGCGCCGAGACCGACAAGTGGGCGCCGCCCGACACGATCGCCCGCCTCGAGGAAGCGATGAAGGCCGGCCACATGCGCTACCGGCTCGAGTGGTACCCGGGCGCCGAGCACGGCTTCGTCTTTCCGCGGCGCGAGGGCATCTACCACCGCCCTTCGGCGGAGCGGCACTGGGAACGGCTGTTCGCCCTGTTCGACCGGACCCTGCGGTCGCGTTGAGGGCGGCCGCTGCCGTCCCGTCGTTGACGGCTTTCGCATAGCGGTTGTCGACCAATTCTTACCCGCGGCGCAGCCGCGGCAGCGCAGAGTAGGAGCCTCTCAGCGCGAAGCAGAACCGTGACCAATCCGATGCAACTGTGGCGGCTGGCGGTCCAGTCCGTGAAGAACTGGTCCAACGACTACGCGCCCTCCATGGGCGCGGCGATCTCGTACTACACGGTGTTCTCGCTCGCCCCGCTGCTGGTGATCGTGATCGCGATCGCGGGCGGCGTGTTCGGCCGCGAGGCCGTGCAGGGCATGATTTCCGACCAGCTCTCCGGCCTGATGGGCGCGGGCGGCGCGGAGATGGTCGAAGGCCTGATCGCCAGCGCCAGCGACACGGACCGCGGCCTGGTCGCCGGCCTCATCAGCTTCTTCGTGCTGCTGGTGGGCGCCACCACCGTGTTCGCGGAACTGCAAAGCGCGCTGGACCGCATCTGGAAGGTGCCCGAATCGAAGAAGCCCTCGGGCATCTTCGGCCTGCTGCGCGCGCGGCTGCTGTCCTTCGGGCTGATACTGGGCGTGGCCTTCCTGCTCATGGTCTCGCTGGTGGTCAGCGCCATGCTCGCGGCTTTCGGTCAGTGGGCCGGTGGGCTGATGCCGGGCTGGGAAACGCTGCTGCACCTGCTGAACATCGCCGTCTCGATCGCCATCCTGACCGTGCTGTTCGCGATGATCTTCAAGCTGATGCCCTCGACGCCCGTGGGCTGGCGCGACGTCTGGGTCGGCGCGTTCGTGACGGCCATCCTGTTCGAGGTGGGCAAGTTCCTGATCGGGCTGTACATCGGCAAGAGCGGCATGACCGAGTCGTTCGAAGCAGCCGGGGCGCTGGTGCTGCTGCTGGCCTGGGTCTACTACGCGGCGCAGATCTTCCTGCTGGGCGCCGAGTTCACGAAGGCGTACGCGGACGCCCACGGCTCGCTGTCGCACGGCACGGCCCCGCCGCCGCGCGAGCCCGCGCAGGAGAATCCCACGAAGCGCTAGGCGCCCGCTGCGAGGCACGCAATGCGGCGCGCAGCGCGGATCTGCGTCGGATGAGCATCGCCAGGATCAGCCAAGGACATTACAATGTCCCGCACATGTCCAGCCCCGCAGTACCTGCATTGCCGATCGTGGTGGCCGACAGCGGCCCCGGCGTCGAGCTGGTACGCGGCACGCTGGCGGAAACCCCCTTCACCCTGCTCGCCGCCGAGACCTTGGCGCAGGCCAAGTCGGCGGTCTCGGCCGACACCCCGCTGGTGCTGTGCGGCTGCCACTTCGACGACGGGCGCCTGTACGACCTCCTGCGCTACATGAAGGCGCGCCCGGCGCTCAACTCCGTCCCCTTCCTCGCCGTCCGCGCCCATGCGGGCGAGCTGGACGACGCGATGTACGAGAGCGTGAAGATCGCCACCAGCGCACTGGGCGGCAACGGCTTCATCGACCTGTTCCGGTGGCGGCGTTTGTATGGGCAGGCGGAGGCGGCGCGGCAGTTTGCGCAGCAGGTCGGCACGCTGGCGCGACACGCGCGGGACTGATTCGCCGGGAGGGAGAGCCCTCACCCCAGCCCCCTCCCAGGGGGAGAGGGAGGAAAACCGTCAGAAGCCGGCTGCCAGGCCGTCGCGGCGGGAATCGGAAGCGGCGACGTAGCCTTCCACCTTCGGGTCGCCCGCGCGCCAGATGAACTGGCCGGCGCCGAAGTCCTGGTAGCTGTCGCGGATCACCTCGATGCGGTGTCCGCGCGAGGTGAGCTCCTGCACCGTGGCCGGGTCCATCTGCCGCTCCACGTTGATCTCCAGCCCGTGGTTGTAGCGCCAGCGCGGCGCGTCGCACGCGGCCTGCGGGTTCTGGCCGTAATCGAGCATGCGAACGACGGTCTGCATGTGGCCCTGCGGCTGCATGTTCGCCCCCATCACGCCGAACGACATCACAGGTTGCCCGTTCCGGGTGAGGAACGCCGGGATGATGGTGTGGAACGGCCGCTTGCCCGGCGCGACCTGGTTGGGGCCCGGCTCCAGGCTGAAGCCGTGGCCGCGGTTCTGCAGGCTGATGCCGAACTCGGGTTCGACCACGCCGGAGCCGAAGCCCATGTAGTTGCTCTGGATGAAGCTGACCATCATCCCGTCCTCGTCGGCAGCGGTCAGGTAGATCGTGCCGCCCTTGGCCGGGGTGCCGGCGCCGAAGTCCTGCGCCTTCTTCATGTCGATCAGCTTCGCGCGCGAAGCCAGGTAGCCGTCGTCCAGCATCTGCTCGGGCGTCACGGTCATGGCCGAGGGCTCGGCGACGTACTTGTAGACGTCGGCGAAGGCGAGCTTCATGGCTTCGATCTGCAGGTGCTGCGAATCGGCGCCGTCCACCTTCATGCCGGCGAGATCGAACTTCTCCAGGATGCCGAGCGCGATCTGGGCGGCGATGCCCTGCCCGTTGGGCGGGATCTCGTGCAGCGTGTGGCCGCGGTAGTTGCGCGCGAGCGGCGTCACCCATTCGGGCTGGTAGGCCGCGAAGTCCTTGGCGGTGATGGTGCCGCCATGCTCGCCGGCGAAGCGCTCGATGGCGTGCGCGATCTCGCCGCCGTAGAACGCGGCGCCCGTGGTGTCCGCGATCCTGCGCAGGCCGCGCGCGGCGGCGGGGAAGCGGAACAGCTCGCCCACGCGCGGCGCGCGGCCCCAGGGCAGGAACGCCTGCGCGAAACCGGGATTGCGCCCGAGCTCGGGGATGGCCGCTTCCCACTTCTGCTGCACGACGATGGGCAGCAGGTAGCCGCGCTCGGCGATCTCGATGGCGGGGGCCAGCACGTCGCCGAAGGGCAGCTTGCCGAAGCGCTCGGACAACGCCACCCAGGAGCCGACCGCGCCCGGCACGGTGATCGAATCGGGCCCGCGCTTGGGCGGGGTCTTCGCGCCGTCACCGTGCTTCTTCTTGAAGTAGGCGGGCGTCCAGGTGGCGGGCGCGCGGCCGGAACCATTGAGGCCGTGGAGCTGCTTGCCGTCCCACAGGATGGCGAAAGCGTCGCTGCCGATGCCGTTGCTCACCGGCTCGCAGACCGTCATCGCGGCCGCCGCGGCGATGGCCGCATCGACGGCGTTGCCGCCCTGCCAGAGGATGCGCAGCCCCGCCTGCGCCGCAAGCGGGTGCGAGGTGGAGACCACGTTGCGCGCGAAGACGGGGATGCGGGTGGTCGGATAGGGGTTGTGGAAATCGAAATGCATGGTGTGTCTCAGTCGGCCGTCAGCTTGCGCTCGTCGATGATCTTCTTCCACTTGGCGCGGTCGGCCGCGGCCATGGTGGCGAACTGCTGCGGCGTGCCGCCGGCCGGCTCGATGCCCAGGCGGGCGAGGCGGTCCTTCACCTCGGCGTCCTGCAGCGCCTGGTTGATGCCGGTGTTCACGCGCGCCACGATGTCGGCGGGCAGGCCCCTGGGGCCGTACAGGCCGAACCAGGTGACGGTCTCGTAGCCCGGCACGGTCTCGGAGATGGCGGGCAGGTCGGGCAGCAGCGGCGAACGTTTCGCGCTGGTGATGCCCAGCGCCTTGAGCCGCCCTTCGCGCACGTGCGGCAGGCCGCTGGGCAGCGAATCGAACAGCACGTCGATCTTGCCGCTCATCAGGTCGGGGATCGCCAGTGCCGTGCCGCGATAGGGGATGTGCACCAGGAACAGGCCGGCCTGCGCCTTGAAGTACTCGGCGCCGAGGTGGACGATGGTGCCGTTGCCGCTGCTCGCGTAATTGAGCCTGCCCGGGTTCTTGCGCGCGTAGTCGACCCACTCCTTCACGTTCTTCGCGGGCGCGGAATTGGGCACCAGCATGATGCTGGGCGCGCTGCCCACGTGCGAGATCGGCGTGAAGTCGGCCACCGCGTCGTACGGCAGCCTGGCCGTGGCGAAGCTGGGCCCGATGCTGTGCGTGCTGCTGGTGGCCAGCAGCAGCGTGTAGCCGTCCGGCGCCGCCTTGGCGACGATGTCCGAACCGATGGAGCCGCCCGCGCCGGGCTTGTTGTCCACGACGACGGCGGCGCCCAGGCGCTCGCCCAGCTTGGCCGAGACCGCGCGGGCGAAGATGTCGGTGGCCCCGCCCGCCGGGAACGGCACGACGAGGCGGATCGGCTTGTTCGGATAGGCGCTCTGCGCCCACGACGGCGCGACGGCGGCCGCCGAGGCGGCCAGCAGGAGGGTGCGGCGTGTGCTCATGGAGGGATTATGGTGGGGTGGTTGCATGCAAACGGATGAGTAGGCGGGGGAACCGGGCCGCGGGGCTGCACCGGCTGCGCGCGTGCCCTCACCCCAACCCTCTCCGAGAGGGAGAGGGAGCTAGCCGCTGTTGCGCTTCTGGTCCATCCGCCGGACCAGTTCGCGTGCCTCGTCGCCTTCCGGGATCGGCTTGCCGCTGTCGCGCCATTGCACGGCGGCCTTGAAGCCTTCTGTTTGCGCGTACCGCCGGAACCACATGCCTTCCGGGTTGTGGCGTGTGATCCCGTCGAACACGGTCGCCAGCTGCTGGGTCTGCTCCAGCCCCATGGTGAGCATCACGTGGTTGACCACCATCTTGTGCATGGCCAGGTGCCCGCGGGGCACGCCGGTGATGCGCGCGGCCAGCTTCATGGTGGCGGCGTCCAGCTGGTCGGCCGGCACGCACTCGTTGGCCAGCCCCCACTGCGCGGCGGTGCGGCCGTCGATGGTGTCGCCGGTGAACATGAGCTGTTTGGCCCGCGTGGGCCCGAGGCGGAAGGTCCACATCGCGGTGGTCGGGCAGCCCCAGACCCGCGTGGGCATGTAGCCGATGCGCGCGTCCTCGGCCATCACCAGCAGGTCGCAGCACAGGGCGATGTCGCTGCCGCCCGCCGCCGCGTAACCGTGCACCTTGGCGATCGTCGGCTTGGGGCTGCGCCATAGCGCCATGAAGTCCTCGGTGTTGCCCTTCATGTAGGCGTAGTCGACCATCGGGTCCCAGGGGAAGCGCTCCTGCTGGCAGGGATGGTCCGTTTCTCCCTGGCCGAAGAAGGTGAGGTCGTAGCCGCCGCAGAAGCCCTTGCCGGCGCCTTCGACCACGATGACGTGGACTTCCTCGTCTGCGTTGGCCCACTCGACGGCCTTGCGGATGTCGCGCGGCGTGTCCTCGTTGATGGCGTTCAGGCGCTCGGGACGATTGAGCAGCAGGCGCGCGATGCGCGGGTTGGCGGGGTCCTTGGCGATGCGGACCGTGCTGAGTTCGAGCATGGGAAAACCTCCTTGAAGGCGTCATCCCCGCGGAGGCAGGGATCCAGGGCTTTCCTTGCGGCCTCTGGACCCCCGCCTGCGCGGGGATGACGGTTTGGGTGAACGAAGCGTCAGTCGGCGTACACGCCCGCCTTGCGGATCACCGGTCCCCACTTGGCGATCTCCGCCTCCAGGTGCGTGCGCAGACCGGCCGGGGTGATCTTGTCCATCGGAACGATGTCGGAGCTCAGGTCGGTCAGGCGCTTCTTGACCTCGGGATCCTGCATCGCGACGCGCAGGGCCGCATTGAGCTTCTCGATCACCGGCTGCGGCGTGCCCTTGGGCGCATACATGCCGTGCCACACCTTGACCTCGAAGCCTTTCAGGCCCTGCTCGTCGAGCGTGGGCACGTTGGGCAGCACGTCCAGCCGCTTGGGCACGGTGACGCCATAGACCTTGACGCGCTGGTCCTTGATCAGGGGCACGGTCTGCGTGGTCTGGTCGCACAGCAGGTCGACCTGGCTTCCCAGCAGCGCGTTCATCGCGGGGCCGGTGCCGCTGAACGGAACCGTGGTCAGCTCCACGCCCATAGCGCTCATGAACAAGAGGCCGCACAGGTGCGACACCGCGCCCAGGCCGGCGTTGGCCAGCGAGACCTTGTTGCCTTCCCGCTTGAGGTGGGCCTGCAGTTCCTGGAAGGTGTTGGCCGGGAAGTCCTTGCGCGCCAGCAGGGTCATGGGCACGTCGACCACCTGGCCGATGTACTCGAAGTCCTTGAGCGGGTCGAACTGCAGCTTCTTGTAGAGGGCCGGCGCGGTGGACATGCCCATGTGGTGCAGGAAGATGGTGTAGCCGTTGGGCTGTGCGCGCGCCACCTTCGTGGCCGCGATGGTGCCGCCGGCGCCGACCGCGTTCTCCACCACCACGGTCTGCCCCAGGTGTTTGCCCATCGGGATGGCGATCATGCGGGCCACCACGTCAGTGGGCCCGCCGGCGGCGAAGGGCACGACCAGCGAGACCTGGCGCTCGGGGAACGCGCCCTGGGCGGCGGAGCCGAAGGACACTGCGGCCAGCGAGGCCGCTAGCAGGGTTTTGAGGAAGCGGTTCAACTCATGTCTCCTGTTGGCATGCGAACACGAAGACATTACCCCCGGGGCACGTGAACCGTATCCGCACTTTCCTTGAGATACGGGTTAGCGTGAACGCAGCAACGGGCCGACGCGGGGCGCGCGCGCGATGGCCCACACGCCATCAAGGACTTGACGCATGTCGGCCGCCGGGCGGGGATCCCGGTCTTCGTCGGGCCGCTCCCTGGCAAGCGGCATCCTGCCGCAGCCCTACACTCCCGCCCCGTGAGAGACCAGGACGTCGAGCCCTTCTTCGCCACCCTGCAGGCGGCCAACCCGTCGCCCGAAACCGAGCTCGAGTACACGAGCGTGTTCGAGCTGCTCGCGGCCGTCCTGCTGTCGGCGCAGGCGACCGACGCGGGCGTCAACAAGGCGACCAGGCGGCTGTTCCCGGTGGCGGGCACGCCGCAGGCCATCCTGGACCTGGGGCTGGAGCGGCTGGAGGAGTCCATCCGGACCATCGGGCTGTACCGCACCAAGGCACGCAACCTGCTGGCCACCTGCCGCATCCTCGTCGACCAGCACGGCGGCGAGGTGCCGCGCACGCGGGATGCGCTGGAGGCGCTGCCCGGCGTGGGCCGCAAGACGGCCAACGTGGTGCTGAACGTGGCGTTCGGCGAGGCGACGATGGCCGTCGACACGCACATCTTCCGGGTGAGCAACCGCACCGGGCTGGCGCCCGGCAAGGACCCGCTCGAGGTGGAGCACAAGCTGCTCGAACGCGTGCCGGCCAAGTACCTGCACGACGCGCACCACTGGCTGATCCTGCACGGGCGCTACGTCTGTGTGGCGCGATTGCCGCAGTGCTGGCGCTGCGCCGTGCGGGCGTATTGCGACTACGAGCCGAAGACGCCGCCGCCTGGCGACCGTGCGGGCTGAGCCCGTCGAAGCCCCGCGCTCGGGGGTCGAACTCATGGGCAGCCGAGCCCTGCGGTGGTATCGTCCCGCCCCATGGCCGGAGAGCTTCACTCCACTTTCTACGACGAGCTGCATCTGCCCCGCACCGCGTCGTTCGAGGACGTGCGCTCGGCCTACCGGCGGCTCGCCCGGGAGCACCATCCCGACCGCGCCGGGGCCGACGGCGCCGCCATGGCCCGCATCAACCAGGCCTACGAGGTGCTGTCCGACCCCGACCGGCGGGCCCGCTACGACGAACGCCTCGACGCGCCGAAGCCCGCGCCTCGCAAGCCGGGGCGCGTCGTGCTGCCCGGCGACCGCAAGCGCTATCGGCTGAAGTGGGTCTTGACGGGCGTCGCCGTCGTGGTGGTGTCCGGCCTGGCCGTGCTGGCCGGGCTGCGAGCGCGACAAGCCCCTGCGCCCACCGCCAAGCGCGCGCAGCCGCTGTCGCATCCGCTCCCCCAGCCGGCCGCGCAAAACACGGCCCGACCGGCAGGCGAAGGCAGCGGTTTGAGGCTCATCCCTTCGCGCAGCATCTCCTCCGTGCCCTCCGCCGGCAGGCCCGGCACCGCCCAGGCTCAGTAGCGGCACCCGCCTGCTACATTGGCCGGATGGAAATCCAGGACCTCCAGCAAACACTGGCCGAGATGGGCCAGAACGTCGACGCGCTCAAGGAGAACCAGTTCGCCCTCGTGGCGCAGGTGCAGGTGCTGCAGGCCGCCCTGGCCAGCGCGCTGATGCACCATCCCGACCGCAAGGCGGTGCTCGCCGCGTTCGAGCGCTACATGAAGGTGGCCAAGGATTCCGCGCCCAACCTCGCCAGCCGCATGGAAGGACTGGAAGCGGGGATGCTGTCGCTGCTGGGAAAGCACCAGGCCTGATCAGCGGCCGGCCGTCGTCTCCAGCCCGGTCCAACCACCCCCCAACGACTGGATCAACGCCACCGCCGCCGCCTGCCGGTCGGACTGCAGCTGCACCAGCGCGCGGCGGGCGTTCTGCGCGGTCGCCTGCGCATTGACCACCTCGGTGAAGCCCACCTGCCCCGCCTGGTAGCGGTTGAGCACCTGCTGCTCCACCAGGTCGGCCGCGCGCGAGGCTTCCTCGCGCAGCGTGACCTGCTGCGACAGCACGCGCACGCCGGCCAGCTGGTCCTCGACGTTCTGGAAGGCGGTCAGCACGGTCTGGCGATACCGCGCCACCGCTTCCTCGAAACCGGCCCGCGCGGCGTCGACCTGCGCGCCGGTCGCGCCGGCGTTGAAGATCGTCTGAGCCACCGAAGCGCCGAGCGCCCACACCAGCGAGGAGGCGCTGAACAGGTCGCCGATGCTCGCCGCGCCCGCGCCCAGCGAGCCGCTCAGGCGAAGGCTGGGGAACCAGGCGCTCTGCGCGATACCGATCTCCTCGTTGGCCTGCGCCACGCGGCGCTCGGCGGACGCGATGTCGGGCCGGCGCTGCAGCAGGGTCGAGGGCACCGACAGCGGCACGTCGGGCACGGTGATCGGCCAGTTCGGCTCGGCCTTCAGCGAGAAGCTGGCGGGCGCCTGCCCGACCAGCACCGCGATCGCGTGTTCGAGCTGCGCGCGCTGCCGCTCCACCGTCAGCAGGTCGGCGCGCGCGTTGGCCAGCTGGGTCTGCGCCTGCAGCACGTCGGTGCGCGCGGCGATGCCGGCGTTGTAGCGGTTGTTGGTGATCTGCAGCACCCGCTCGTAGCCGGCGACGGTTTGCGACAGCAGGTGCCGCTGCGCGTCGGCTTCGCGCAGGCCGAAGTAGTTGGCCGCCACCTCGCCCTGCGCGGCCAGACGCGCGGCTGCCAGGTCCGCGAGGCTGGCCTGCTCGCCCGCGCGTGCGCCGGCGACGCTTCGCGAGAGGCGCCCCCACACATCGGGCTCCCAGCTCGCGCCGATGTCGAACTGGTAGCTGCTGCGCGTGCTGCCCCCGCCGGATCCGGTGACGACGGTCGCGCCGGTCGACGTGGTCGTGGTCGTCGTGCCGCCACCGCGCGTACCGCTGCGATTGGCGCTGGCGTCGAGGCCGACGACGGGGAACAACGTGGCCCGCTGCTGCGCGACGAGGGCCCGCGCCTGGGCATACGCGGCTGCGGCCGCAGCCACGTTCTGGTTGGACACCTCGACCCGCGCGGCCAGGTCGCTGAGGACGGGGTCGTTGAACAGCTGCCACCACGGGCCGCGCTCCAGGGTATCGGCCGGCGCGGCGCGAACCCATTCGCCCTGGCCTTGCTTGAAGGCGACGGGCGTGTCGACGACGGGCGGGGTGTCGTAGCGCGGGCCGATGGACGCGCAGGCGGTGAGCGCGAGGCAGATGGCCAGGCAGAGGGGTTTGAGGAGCAACGATCGAGTCATGGCGACGCGCGAGGGCAGGATGAGGGCTGTCTTGCTCCCTCCCTTCCGGGGGAGGGTTGGGGTGGCCGCATGCTCACGCCGCCTCCGGCACGTGGCTGCGCGCCAGCGCGCGCTCGTGCGGGCTTCTGCGCCGCAGCTTGTCCAGCAGCAGGTACACCACCGGCGTCGTGAGCAATGTGAGCAGCTGGCTGGCGATCAGCCCGCCGACGATGGCGATCCCCAGCGGCCGGCGCAGCTCCGCGCCCTCGCCGAAACCGATCGCCAGCGGCAGCGCGCCCAGCGCGGCAGCCAGCGTGGTCATGAGGATCGGCCGGAAGCGCAGCAGGCACGCCTCTCGCACCGCCGCCACCGGCGACAGCCCGCGCGAGCGCTCGGCGTCGAGGGCGAAGTCGATGATCATGATCGCGTTCTTCTTCACGATGCCGATCAGGAGGAACAGCCCGATCAGCGCCATGATCGACAGCTCCAGGCGGAACAGCATCAGCCCGAGCACCGCGCCCACCCCGGCCGAGGGCAGCGTGGAGAGCACGGTGATCGGATGCACCAGGCTCTCGTACAGCACGCCCAGCACGAGGTAGATCACGACGATCGCCGCCAGGATCAGCAGCGGCTGCTGCGACTGCGACTCCTGCGCCGCGCGCGCAGTGCCCTGGAAGCTGCCCCGCACATTCGTCGGCATCGCGATCGCGGCCTCCGCCGCCTTCACCGCCGCCTGCCCTTCGACGATGGTGCTGCCTTCGGCCAGGTTGTACGAGATCGTGGTCGCCAGTTCCGCGTCCTGGTGGTTCAGCGACGTGGCGGTGGGCCGCTCGACCACCTTCGCGATGGCCGACAGCGGCACCATGTTCCGCGCCGACCCGCTCAGCGCCTGCCCCGTCGCCTGGTCGCGCAGTGCGGGGTTGATGGTAGTGCTGGTCGCCGTCGTGGTCGTGCCGGCCGAAGCCGTGCTGCCGGTCGCCGCCGGGGACGCGACCGCATTGCGCGCCGGCACGTAGACGTCGCGCAGCGCGAGCGGGCTGAGGATGTAGCGCTGCGCCACGCCCAGGATCACGCGGTACTGGTTCAGCTCGCCATAGATCGTGGCCACCTGCCGCTGGCCGAAGGCGTTGTACAGCGCGTTGTCGACGTCGCGCGAGGTGATGCCCAGGCGCGAAGCGCTGTCCTTGTCGACTTCGACGAACAGCTCCACGCTGTTCTCCTGCTGGTCGGTGTCCACATCCACCAGCGCCGGCTGCCGTTTCATCGAGTCGGCCAGCCGCGTGGCCCAGCGCTTGAGGTCCTCGACGTTGTCGCTCTTGAGCGTGTACTGGTAGGTCGAGCTGCTCTGCCGGCCGCCCATGCGCAGGTCCTGCACCGGGTTGAGGAACAGGCTCACGCCCGGGACGTTCTTCTGCAGCTGCGGCCGCAACCGCGCGATCACCGCCTGCGCCCGCTCGCCCTGCGCGCGCTCGGAAGCGGGCTTCAACGTGACGAACATGAAGCCGCCGCCCGCACGGCCGCCGCCGGTGAAGCCCACCACCGTGTCCACTGCGGGATCGGCGCGGATGATGTCCACCAGCTGGCGCAGCTTCTCCTGCATGGCCTGGAACGAGATGCTCTGGTCGGCGCGCAGGCCGCCCGTGATCTGGCCGGTGTCCTGCTGCGGGAAGAAGCCCTTGGGGATCTTCACGAACAGGTAGGCGTTCAGCCCGATCACGACCAGCAGGATGGCCAGCACCATCCAGCGCGCCTGCAGCGCCCAGTCCAGGGTCCAGGCGTACGTGCGGTGCATCGCGTCGTAGCTGCGCTCGGCCCAACGTGCGAGGCGGCCGGGCGGCTTGCCGGACGCGTCGTGCGGCTTCAGCAGCCAGGCGCACAGCATCGGCGTGGTGGTCAGCGAGATCAGCAGCGAGATCATCACGGCCGCCGACAGCGTGACCGCGAACTCGCGGAACAGCCGACCGACCTGCCCGCCCATGAACAGCAGCGGGATGAACACCGCCACCAGCGACAGGCTGATCGACAGCACCGTGAAGCCGACCTCGCGCGCGCCCAGCAGCGCCGCCTGGAAGCGGTTCATGCCGCGCTCCAGGTGGCGGCTGATGTTCTCCAGCACCACGATGGCGTCGTCCACCACGAAACCGGTGGCGACCGTCAGCGCCATCAGGCTCAGGTTGTTGAGCGAGAAGCCCATCAGCAGCATCACGCCGAAGGTGCCCAGCAAGGAGACCACGGTGGCCACGGCGGGAATGAAAGTGGCCCGCGCGCTGCGCAGGAACACGCTGACCACCAGCACGACCAGCGCGATGGCGATCGCCAGCGTCAGCTCCACCTCGTGCAGCGAGGTGCGGATCGAGGTCGTTCGGTCCGAAGCCAGCACCAGCCGGATGTCCGGCGGCAGCGCCTCCTGCAGTTCGGGCAGCAGGGCCTTCACCGCGTCGACGGTCTTGATCACGTTGGCGCCGGGCTGCAGCGTGATCGGCACCACCACCGCGGGCTCGCCGTTGAACAGGCCGATGGTGTTGACGTTCTCCACGCTGTCGCTGACCGTCGCGATGTCGCCCAGCCGTACCGCCGCTCCATCGCGCCAGGCCACCACCAGGCCTCGGTAGTCGGCGGCCGAAAGGCGGCCCGCCCCGATGGCGATCAGCCCGTCGGCGCCTGGAGCGCTGCTGCCGGTGCTGGTGTAGATCTGCAATCGGCGGCCGCTCGCATCCTGCACGTCGCCCTTGGGCCGGTTGGCGCTGCCGGCCTGCAGTGCGGCGCGCACGTCCTCGGTGGCGATGCCGTACCTGGTGAGCGCGAAGGGATTCAGTTCCACCCGCACCGCCGGCTGCGAGCCGCCGCCCAGCTCCACGTCGCCGACGCCCTGCACCTGGGCGATCTTCTGCTGCACGACGTTGGAGACCGCGTCGTAGATCTGGCCGGGCGTGCGGCGCGGCGAGGTCAGCGCGAGGATCAACACCGGCGCGGCCGCCGGGTTGGCCTTGCGGTAGGTGGGGTTGCTTCGCAGGTTGGCCGGCAGGTCGGCGCGCGACGCGTTGATGGCGGCCTGCACTTCGCGCGCGGCCGAATCGATGTTGCGGTTGAGGTCGAACTGCAGGTTGATGCGGGTCGAGCCGACGCCGCTGCTGGACGTCATCTCGTTGACGCCCGCGATCACGCCCAGCCGCCGCTCCAGCGGCTGCGCGACGCTCGTCGCCATCGTCTCCGGGCTGGCGCCGGGGAGGTTGGCGCTGACCGTGATGACGGGAAAGTCGACCTGCGGCAGCGAGGCGACCGGCAGCTTGAAGAACGCGGCGATGCCGGCCAGCGCGATCCAGACCGTGAGCAGGACGGTGCCGACGGGGCGGCGGACGAAGGGGGCGGAGAGGTTCATCTCTCTGCTCCCTCCCCCACCGGGGGAGGGTTGGGGTGGGGGCACGCACCGGCCCCCATCCAACCCCGCGGCCCATGGAGCGCGCGCGTGCCCCCACCCCCGCCCCCCCCCCGGGGGGGGGGGGGGAAAGAG
>NZ_SMLM01000005.1 GCF_004682015.1 Ramlibacter henchirensis
TGGCAACAACGCGTCCAACGTCATCACCGGAGGCGCAGGTGACGACGTGCTCTCCGGGTTGGGCGGTCATGACACGCTGAACGGTGGCGCCGGCAACGACACGCTCCTCGGCGGCAGCGGCAACGACACCGTCAACTACAGGATCGGCGACGGCGCCGACTCTGTCGGTGGCGGCGCTGGAAGCGACACGCTCAATGTCACCGGAGGCGCCGCGGACGAGACGCTGGCGGTGGTCTACGCCGACGGCGTGCTGACGAGCCTCGAAGGTGGCGCCCTCACGGGCGTGGAGTCGGTGAATGCGAACCTGCTGGACGGCGCCGATACCCTGAGCTATGCGGGCAGCACCGAGAGCGTGACGGTCAATTTGGCCACCCTCAGCGCCTCGGGCTTCAATTCGATCGCGGGCATCGAGAACGTAACGGGCGGCAGCGGCAACGACCAGCTGACCGGTGACGCGAGTGCCAACAACCTGAACGGCGGCGCCGGTGCTGACAGCGTCAATGGCGGCGAGGGTGACGACACGGTCAACTACAGCATCGGCGACGGCGCCGACGCAGTGGATGGCGGCGCCGGAAACGACACGCTCAACGTCACCGGGGGTGCCACGGACGACACGCTGGCGGTCGTATACAGCGCTGGCGTGCTGACGAGCCTCCAAGGCGGCGCCCTCACGGGCGTGGAGTCGGTGAATGCCAACCTGCTGAACGGGGCTGATACCCTGAGCTACGCCGGCAGCAGCGACAACGTGGCGGTCAACCTGGCCACGCTCAGCGCCTCGGGTTTCAACTCGATCGCGGGCGTCGAGAACGTCACGGGCGGCAGCGGCAACGATAACCTGACCGGCAGCGCAGGCGCCAACACCCTGGACGGCGGCGCCGGAAACGACACGCTCTCGGGCGGCGCCGGTGACGACATCGTCAATGGCGGCGACGGCGACGACACGGTCAACTACGCGATCGGCGACGGTGCCGACACGCTGGATGGTGGCGCCGGCAGCGACATGCTGAACGTCACGGGCACGTCCGCGGAAGAGACGCTGGACGTGGTCTACGCCGGCGGTATGCTGACGAGCGTTGAGGGCGGTCCCGTGTCAAGCGTCGAGTCGGTGAACGCCGACCTGCAGGACGGGGCCGATACCCTGAACTACGCGGGCACCGCCGAGGACCTGACGGTTAACCTGGCCGCGGGCACCGCCTCGGGCTTCGCGTCGATCGCGGGCGTCGAGAACGCCACCGGCGGCAGCGGCAACGACAGCCTGACCGGCAACTCTGGCGCCAACGTCCTGGATGGCGGCGCCGGCAACGACACGCTCTCGGGCGGCGCCGGTGACGACACCATCCAGGGTGGCGCGGGCGGCGACATCGTCAACTACACGCTGGGCGACGGCGCTGATGCCGTGGACGGCGGCGACGGCAGCGACACCCTGAACGTCACCGGCACGGCGGCGGACGAAACCCTCGCTGTCGCGATCGCCGGCGGCGTGCTGACGAACGTGGGCGGCATCTCGGTCACGAATGTCGATCAGGTCAATGCCAACCTGTCGGGCGGCATCGACACCCTCAGCTACGCCGGCGTTACCGAGGGCATCACTGTCAACCTTGGTGCGGGGGAGGCCATCGGCTTCGCCTCCATCGCGGGCATCGAGAACGTCACGGGCGGCAGCGGCAACGACAGCCTGACCGGCAGCGCAGACGCCAACGCCCTGGATGGCGGCGCCGGCAACGACACGCTTTCGGGCGGAGCCGGTGCCGACGTCGTCGACGGGGGCGAGGGCGACGACACGGTCAACTACAGCATCGGCGAGGGCGCCGACGCAGTTGATGGCGGCGACGGCAGCGACACGCTCAACGTCAGCGGAAGCGGCGCGGACGAGGCGCTGAATGTGGTCTACGCCAGTGGTGTGTTGACCAACCTCGAAGGCGGCACGGTGTCCGGCGTCGAGTCGGTGAACGCCAACCTGCAGGACGGGGCTGATACCCTGAGCTACGCCGGCAGCACTGACGGGGTGACCGTGAATCTGGACACGGCCAGCGCCTCGGGTTTCAGCTCGATCGCGGGCGTCGAGAACGTCACGGGCGGCAGCGGCAACGATAACCTGACCGGCAGCGCAGGCGCCAACACCCTGGACGGCGGCGCCGGAAACGACACGTTCTCGGGCGGCGCCGGTGACGACATCGTCAATGGCGGCGAGGGTGACGACACGGTCAACTACAGCATCGGCGACGGCGCCGACGCGGTGGATGGCGGCGCCGGAAACGACACGCTCAACGTCACCGGGGGTGCCACGGACGACACGCTGGCGGTCGTATACAGCGCTGGCGTGCTGACGAGCCTCCAAGGCGGCGCCCTCACGGGCGTGGAGTCGGTGAATGCCAACCTGCTGAACGGGGCTGATACCCTGAGCTACGCCGGCAGCAGCGACAACGTGGCGGTCAACCTGGACACGCTCAGCGCCTCGGGTTTCAACTCGATCGGGGGAATCGAAAACGTGACGGGCGGCAGCGGCAACGACATGCTGACTGGCGCCGCAGGCGTGATCAACACCCTCGCGGGCGGGGCCGGTGACGACACCTACGTCGTCCACGACACCGGCGACTTCGTGAGCGAAGGGATCGCGGCGGGCACGGACGAGGTTCGCTCGCTGGCCGTCAGCTACACGCTCAACGACTTCGATGTGGAGAACCTCACTTTCATCGGTGCGGGGAACTTCACTGGAACTGGCAACAACGCGTCCAACGTCATCACCGGAGGCGCAGGTGACGACGTGCTCTCCGGGTTGGGCGGTCATGACACGCTGAACGGTGGCGCCGGCAATGACACGCTCCTTGGCGGCAGCGGCAACGACACCGTCAACTACAGGATCGGCGACGGCACCGACGTCGTCGATGGCGGGGCGGGGACCGACACCCTCAGCTACGCCGGCAACACGGAGGCGGTCTCGG
>NZ_SMLM01000006.1 GCF_004682015.1 Ramlibacter henchirensis
GTGCGATGCCGCCGCGTGTCGAACTTGGCGCCGCCGGGCCTGAAGCAGCGCGTGCCCACGCAGACCACGTCGCGGCGCTTGCCGTCGATCATCACCGGCGAGTAGACCGCCGACGGCAGGAAGCCGCCGCCTGCCACCACGCTGCTGCGGTCCGACACGTTCAACGCGCCGTCCACGTTGCTGTCCTGGACCGCACCAGCGTTCCTGAAATCGATCTGGTACAGGCGGGCCTCACCCAGGTTGCCGCACGTATTGCCGTCCGTGGAAGGTGTCGGCCGGTTGGTGCCGAAGATCACCGTTCCGAAGACGGTGATGGGGTTGCTGACCAGCTTCTCGCCCGTGCGCAGGGTCAGGTACCAGCCGTGCGAGCCGGTGGGCAGGCTCGCATCCTGGTAGGCGTTCGAAGTCACGTCGGTCAGGTCCGAATGCGTGCAAGTGGTCGCGCTGGTGGAGCTGCCGCAGAACAGCCCGCCCGTGAGACCGACGAACTTGTCCTGGAGCATGTAGAAGCGATCGACCACGGTGGTCTCGAACGGGTGCTCGCGGTCACCCGAGCCGACCAGGACCGCGTCGAACGTTTTGCCCAGCACCACGTCGACCTTGTTCAGGAACTTGCGGGCGTCCGCCCCCGTGCCGCCCAGCGATGCGATCTTGTGCACCACCCAGTTCGTCATGTCGGCGTCATGGATGTCGACGCGCCAGATGTTGCCCTTGGTGTCCGGCGCGTAGATGCGGTCCGACTTGCCGTCCACGTCGCGGTCCAGGAACGTCAGGTCCGCGGGAATCGCGCCCATGTCCGCGTGCGTGATGTGCTTGAGGAAAGTGCCGGCCACCGCGTCCAGCACGTAGATGCCCCGGCCCAGGGTGTTCGGTGACAGGGCGGGTTGCGGATCCTCATTGATGGGGTCATACCCGCCGCCGAACATCACGACCGGCCCCGTCCTGCCCTTGATGCTCGTCGGGCGGATGGTCGACCAGGTCTGCCCCATCGCGGCAAACACCTTGGTGCCGTCCGTACCCACCGTCTCCTCATCCACCTTCCACATGAACTTGGGAGTGTCGGGGTCGCTCACGTCGAGCGCATAGATCAACTGCCCGCCCCGGCGCATGCCGACGTACAGGTACACCTTGTCGCCGTCCGCGGCGACCAGCTTGCCGTCGCCGTTGACGTCGTTCTGGTA